>CAZRVW010000006.1:0-41280 GCA_964603645.1 uncultured Novosphingobium sp.
CCCTACCCTAAGCACCTCATCCGTCAATCGGGTGCATTTGCTCTGACAGTACCCCTGGAGCAGCTTAGTATACTCGAAATGGGTGTAGCCCAGATTCGCAAACAGCATAGCGGCAACGACTGGCTTGAATACGGACTCGAGTTCAAAGCCGAAGGCTTCCGTGTCGCCGACATTGGCGAGCACATGTCCGGCCGCGACGAGATCAGGCCGGGCCGCTCCGAAGGTGCGGCCGCTGTTCGGGTTCTGCAGGTTGTCATACTTCTCGAAAAAGACAGCAAGGTTGGTGCGAACGCGTTGTTTAAACCAGTCGGAATTTACGGCATTCCGCTGGAGGATGCGATCTACACCCACGTCGCACGCGACCCGTTCTGGGGGATGAACGTCGCGCTTCAGTGCGGGGGCCGGCCGCACGAGACAGGCGACCCCACGTCCTTCCTGCTTGGAGTCAGGGCGGGCTTGATGACCGGCGCCGCGATCAGCATCGACGTCGGCACCGATTTTTGAACAGTTCCTCGGCAACTGCCAAAGCCTTGCCCTGCTGGCAAACCCTAGAAACAAAATTCGCTTGCGTGAAAGATAGGTAGCTTAGATGGCTATGTCTTGTTCAACCGCGCACAAATACTGCAGGCGCTTTACAGGAGGCAGAATGACTGGTTCGCTGATCGTTTCGCTTGAAAGCAGAGGCAGCCTATCAATCGTTTCGATGGCCCGTCCCGAACGCCGCAATGCCCTGTCGGTGGCGATGCGCGAGGAACTGATAGCCGTGCTGACGACGGCGATGGATGACAGGGATACGCGAGTCGTGGTCCTTACCGGGTCGGGCGGTAATTTCTGTGCCGGCGGCGATCTCGACGATTTCGATCTGGCGGATGTCGAGGCTGGCCGGGTCCGGATGCGCCGCGCCCATGTCCTGCCGCGACTGATCGCAACCAGCCGCAAGCCGGTGATCGCGGCCGTAGAAGGGTCTGCGTTCGGCGCGGGGCTGTCGGTCGCGCTGATGTGCGACCATGTCATCGCGGCCGGGAACGCACGTCTGTGCGCCTCCTTTGTAAATGCAGGTCTGATGCCGGATTACGGCAGTCTGTGGGCCCTTTACGCGCGCGCACCGCACGCGCTGGTCAACGAGATGGTGATGCAGGCCCGCGAACTGTCGGGAACCGAGGCTGCTGCGGCGGGCCTGATCAACGCTGCCTGCCCGGAAGGCGAGGCGCTCGAGCGCGCCCTGGCAGTCGCGGAAGATCTGGCGCGCCGACCGCCGCTTGTCCTTCAGGCCATCAAGGAGGCGCGGGCGGCGGCGACCGGGCTGGAGGACCTCTTCCGGCAGGAGATCGAATGGCAGGCCCGCCTGTTCGTCTCGGAAGATTTTGCAGAAGCGGTGAGCGCCTTCAAGGAACGCCGCAAACCGGAGTTCAAGGGACGATGATCGCGACGCGGGATGAGAGTTACAGGCGCGAATGGCGCGCGCTTGGCCTGCACGCCGGGCGCACGATCGCCGAGGAAATCGCGCTTGGCGCCGCCCACCATCCCGGCCTCACCCTCCACTTCTCGTCGGGAGGCCGGGAAACGCCCGTGACCCTTGCCGAAATCGCCGCCGAAAGCCTGACGCGCGCGGCGGGTCTCGCCGCGCTCGGCCTCGGGCAGGGCGACCGGATCATGGTCCAGGCGCCGCATTCGCGCGACAACATGATCCTGTTCGCCGCCGCCATGGCGCTCGGACTCGTCGTGGTGCCGGTCGTCGGCATCTACGGCAGCGCGGAACTCGCCTATATCGCGCGCAGGACGGGAGCGCGGGCGATCGCGGTTCCGGGCCAGTGGCGCGACGTGGACCATGCCAGCAGGATCAGGGAGATCGAACCCGACAGCAGCCTGGAAACGGTCATTACCCTCGGCGAACCGGGTTCCGGGGGATACGGCCTCCCGTCAGTGCCGTTCGGCAGCCTCGAAGGCGAGGCCTTCAATCCCCCCGCGATCTCCCCGAACGATCCCGCCGTCATCATTTTCACCTCCGGATCGACCGGACAGGCGAAAGGCGTCGTCCACACCCACGAGACGGCCATGGCCGAATTACGCGCCGCCGCCCCTTTTATCGACCAGCTATCGAGCCGCACGGTCCTCAGTCCGCTGCCGACCGGCCACATCGCCGGGATCATGGCGCTGCTGCGTCCTTTCATCCACGCCGTGCCGACCGTCTACCTCGATCACTGGAGCGTTGCCGAGGCGGTGCGGCTGATCAACGCGCACGGGGTCGGCTGGACCTACGGCACCCCCTTCCACATCTCCGGCCTGATCGATGCGAGCGCGGACACGCCGATGCCCACCTTCAAGGCCTGCCAGTGCGGCGGTGCCGGGGTTCCCGGCTCGCTCATCGGGCGGGCGGACCGCGCCGGGATTGCTGCCTGCCGCAGCTATGGCAGCGCCGAACAGCCGACCATCAGCGCCAACCTGCCCAACAGTCCGCTCGAAAAACGCATCAAGTCCGATGGCCCCGCCATGCCCGGCGTCGAAATCCGGCTCGTGACCGAGGATGGCCGTATCGCCGGGCCGGGTGAGCCGGGCGAGATCGTCTGCACCTGCGCCGAACAATTCGTCGGCTATCTCGACGAGAGCGAGAACGAAGGCGCTTTCGACGAGGAGGGCTGGTTCCGCACCGGCGACATCGGCGTCGCGGATGAAGAGGGCTATATCCGGATCGTCGACCGCAAGAAGGACATCATCATCCGTGGCGGGGAAAACATCGCCTCCAAGGAAGTGGAGGACGAGGTCATGCGCCATCCGCGCGTGCTCGAGGCGGCCGCGGTCGGCGTGCCCGACGAAGTCTATGGCGAAAGGGTCGCCGCCGTCGTGATCCTGCGCGAAGGCACGCTCGACCTTGCGGAGCTCAAGGACCAGTTCGTCAAGGCGGGCCTTGCCATCCAGAAGGTGCCCGAGCGCCTGTTCATCGTCAGCGACCTGCCCCGCACCCCGCTCGGCAAGATCGCCAAACAGCAACTGCGCGAGATGATCGCGAAATCGGAAATCTGACATGGATCGCTACGCCCAGTTCACAACGATGCAGTTCGACCGGCCAGCGCCCCATGTCTTGCGCATCACACTCGACCGGCCAGACAAGCTCAACGCGATCAACCGCACCATGCATGGCGAACTCGAACGTATATGGTCGGTGATCGACGCCGACCCGGAAATCCGCTGCTCGATCATCACGGGCAGCGGACGGGCGTTTAGCGTCGGCGGAGACGCGGCAGACCTTGGCGAAGTGGAAGGCCGCGATCCGGCGGCCGGCTTCAATGCGGACTTCCGCAGTGCGGCCGCCCTGGTGATGAACATCATCGACGCAAGGAAGCCGATCGTTTCGGCAATAAACGGCCCTGCGGTCGGGGCAGGCCTTGCCATCGGGCTGCTAGCGGACATCCCCATCGCCGCAGCCGAGGCGACGCTGGTCGAAGGGCATGTCCGCATGGGCCTTGCCGCCGGGGACCACGCAGCGATCATCTGGCCGCTGCTGTGCGGAATGGCCAAGTCGAAATACTACCTGCTGACCAACGCGCGGCTGACCGGGGCCGATGCCGAACGCCAGAACATCGTGGCCTTGTCGGTCCCTGGCGATGAACTTCAGGATAAGGCCGTCGAAGTCGCCTCGGGCGTGGCGCAGGCCGCTCCCAGCGCGGTGCGCATGACCAAGCACGTGCTCAACCACTGGCTGCGCCAGGCGCGCCCGGTTTTCGAGCTGTCGCTGGCGCTGGAACTGTCGCAGATGAACGGCGGCGAAGCGGCCGAGGCCATGGCGGCCTTCTTGGAGCGGCGCCCGGCAGCCTTTCCGGACGATTCAGACTTCTGAGCGCTTGTGCCCTCAGCCGCTAAGGCGCGCGCCGGGTGAGGTCTTGACCCACAGGCGCTCAAGCCTGCGGAAAGTGAACAGCCACTCGCCTCCCCGCTTTTCGCAGGTCTCGTGGTAGAAACCGAAACCGTGGAGGAAATGCTGCTCTTCCCCCTGCATCCAGAACAGGTTGTCCTCCATCGACCAGACGCAATGCGCCCTTTCCGGCGTCTCGAACCGGATGTCGGGCGTGTGGGACTGGTGGCAGGTCGTCACGCCGTCGAGCGCCTGCCGGAGGAAATCGATCACCTGCTGCGGCGATGTCTGGCGCTGCTGGCCGTCGTTGTGGGACACGTGATCGGGGGCGTGGACCGCGGCGTAGGTTTCCCAATCCTTCCGGTCGAGCGCGTGGTCCCTGCGCGCCTTGAGGCGCTTGATCTCCTCGATAGCGAGCAGTTTTTCCAGATCGGTCATGGCGCCCCCGTCCCCTCATCGCAATTAAAAGATAGATACGTTATCTACCTTGCAACCGTTCGCCCGGCTGTGCAAGAAGCGCGCCGCACCATTCGGGAGTATCGATGCCGTTCGACCCGGCCACATTGCTGGCAATGCCGCCGCTGGTCTCGCGACACGAACTCACGTCCCGCGATACGATCCTTTATGCGCTCGGCGTCGGCGCGACCGAGCTGGAATTCCTCTACGAGGCGCGGCTCATAGCCCTGCCGACCATGGCCGTGGTCATGGCCTATCCCGGTTACATCTGGCGCAGGCCCGAGCTCGGGGTCGACTGGCAGCGGCTGCTGCACGTCGGACAGACCGTCGAAATTCACCAGCCCCTTCCCGCGACCGCGCGTCTGCGCGGCGAGACCCGGTTCGAGGCCGTTTACGACAAGGGCGCGGACAAGGGCTCGCTGGTCCGCACCGTGCGCGAAATCTACATGGAGGATACCGGCGAACACCTAGCCACCACGGTCATGACTTCGCTGCTGCGCGGTGACGGCGGAATGGGCGGGTCCGATGGTTCGCCTCCCCCGCCCTACGCCATTCCGGACCGCGAGCCGGACGCCGTGGTTGCGCTGGAAACGAGCATCAACCAGGCCGCAATCTACCGACTCTCGGGCGACGAGAACCCGCTCCACATCGATCCCGAAGTGGCGCGTGCTGCTGGTTTCGAAAGGCCGATCCTGCATGGCCTGTGCACGTTCGGCGTGGTCGGCAGAGCGCTTTTGCACGAACTCTGCAACAATGATGCAACGCGGCTGAGACGCATGGACGTGCGCTTTTCCAGCCCGGTCTATCCAGGCGAGACGATCGTCACAGAGATCTGGCGCGAAGGCCCGGGAAAAGCCGCTTGCCGCGCCCGCGTGGCCGGGCGCAAGGTGATTGTCATCGACAACGGCCATGTGGAGTTTGCCTGATGGGGGCTGCGGGAATTCTCGGTTACGGGGCCTATGTGCCGATCACCCGGCTCAAGCGGTCGGCGATCCATGCCGCCAACGGCTGGTTCGGTTCTCCGCGCGGATCGGGCGAGAAGGCCGTTTCCGACTGGGATGAGGATGCGGTGACCATGGCGGTCGAGGCTGCCCGCGACTGCCTCGGCGAGCGGGACCGGAGCGCGACCGATGCGGTCTGGCTCGCATCGACAACCGCGCCCTTTGCAGATCGCCAGAATGCGGGCCTCGTCAAGGAAGCGCTCGACCTTCGCGACCAAACGGGGTCCATCGATGCCGGCGGCAGCCAGCGCGCCGGAACCTCCTCGCTGATCGCCGCGCTCGATGCCGCCGCAGGCTCGGGCCGGACGATCCTGCACTGCGCGTCCGAACGCGCCCTTCCCGCCCCCGCTTCGCAGCGCGAGATGACCAGTGGCGATGCCGCCGCCTGCCTGCTGGTCGGGACCGGCGACGTCATCTGCGAGGTCATCGGCTCGCACAGCGTGACGATCGATTTCGTCGATCATTTCCGCGAGAGCGGCGAGTCGACCGACTATGACTGGGAAGCCCGCTGGGTCCGCGACGAGGGTTACGGCGGCCTGATGGGCAAGGCGGTCCGCGAAGCCCTTGCGCGGCTGGACATCGAGGGATCCGCAGTCGCGCATTTCATCGCGCCGATCGCCGTGCGCGGCGTGTCGCAATCGCTCGCCAAGGGCGCCGGGATCGCGCCCGAAGCCGTCGCCGACACGCTGGACAGCGTCATCGGCCATGCCGGAGTGGCCCATCCCACGCTCATGCTGGCGGCCTTGCTGGAAAAGGCAAAACCCGGAGAGACCATCCTGCTCACCGGCTTCGGCCAGG
The DNA here is from genome assembly GCA_964603645.1 of uncultured Novosphingobium sp. Classification (GTDB taxonomy): domain Bacteria; phylum Pseudomonadota; class Alphaproteobacteria; order Sphingomonadales; family Sphingomonadaceae; genus Novosphingobium. The sequence continues at coordinate 6,106 of CAZRVW010000006.1, forward strand.
GAGTGGACGTGATCGCGCTGCGCGCCACGGACCGGATTTCAGCCTTCCGCCCGCGCCTTGGCGTTTCCGGCTGGCTGGCGCGCCGCCGCGAGAGTGAGAACTACATCAAGTACCTGTTCCACCGGAACCTCCTCGCGCTCGATCGCGGGATGCGCGCCGAACACGACGAGAAGCAGTCGCTTCCCGCGCTCTGGCGAAACCGCAAGGGGGTGATGGCGCTGGTCGGCGGCAAGTGCGCCAAGACCGGCACGGTTCAGTTTCCGAGGAGCGAAGTCAGCGTCAATCCCAACGGCCATGCGGTCGGCACGCAGGAGGATTATCCGCTCGCGGACCTGCCTGCCCGGATCATGACCTACACCGCGGACAGCCTCGCCTACTCGCCCAACCCGCCGTCATGCTACGGCAATGTCGAGTTCGAGGGCGGCGGCAGGCTGATGGCGGAATTCACCGACATCGATCCCGCCGCAATCGAGGTGGGCCAGGCGATGCGGATGATGTTCCGCATCAAGGGCATCGACGAGCGGCGCGGTTTCCGCCGCTATTTCTGGAAGGCGGCGCCGGCCTTCTGAGGCCGAAAGGGAGTTTTGCACATGGCACGCGGCATCAGGGACAAGGTGGCGATCCTCGGCATGGGCTGCGCCCGGTTCGGCGAACGCTGGGACAAGGACGAGGACCAGCTCATGCTGGAGGCCTTTGACGAAGCGATCGCCGATTCCGGCATAGAGCAATCGCGCATCGATGCGGCTTGGCTGGGCGCAGCTTTCGATGCGGTCAACATCGGTCCGTCGGGCATACCGCTGGCGATGGCGTTGCGGCTCGACAACGTGGGCGTCACCAAGGTCGAGAACTATTGCGCCAGCGGGACCGAGGCGTTTCGCGGCGCGGTCTATGCGGTGGCCAGCGGCGCGGCCGACATTGCGCTTGCCATGGGCGCGGAGAAGCTGAAGGACACCGGTTACGGCGGCTTGCCCGTGCGGACGCGTGGCACCAGCTACGACATGTTCGGCGTCACCGGCTCCGCCCCCGGCAACTTCGCCCAGCTCGCCTCGGCCTATCGCCATCGCCACGGCGTCTCTGCGGACGACCTCAAGCGCGCCATGGCGCACGTTTCGGTCAAGAGCCACGCCAACGGGGCGAAGAACCCCAAGGCGCACCTGCGCAAGCCAATCACCATGGAACAGGCGATGGAAGCGCCGATGGTCGCCGCGCCGCTCGGCCTGTTCGATTGCTGCGGCGTGTCGGACGGGGCGGCCTGCGCCATCGTCACCACGCCCGAGATCGCGCGCGGCCTCGGCAAGACCGACGTGGTAACGGTCAAGGCGTTGCAGCTTTGCACTTCGAACGGCTGGGAAATGCAGGGAAACGGCTGGGACGGCAGCTATTTCCACACCACCCGGACCGCCGCGACCAAGGCCTACGAGGAGGCCGGGATCACCGATCCGCGCACGCAGATCGACCTGCTCGAAGTGCACGACTGTTTCTCGATCACCGAACTGGTGACGATGGAAGATCTGCATATCTCCCGCCCCGGTGATGGCTGGAGGGACGTGCTCGACGGGTTCTTCGATGCCGACGGCAAGATCCCGTGCCAGATCGACGGCGGCCTCAAGTGCTTTGGCCACCCCATCGGCGCATCGGGCATCCGCATGATCTACGAGAATTACCTGCAACTGCTCGGCCGGGCGGGCGAGCGGCAGCGTGACAAGCAGGCGGTCTTCGCGCTCAGCCACAATCTGGGCGGAATGCCGACGCAGAACGTCTCCTCAATCGCCATCATCGGGCTGGCCGATGCCTGAGCCCGCGACCCCAGGCATGGACGAGGACAGCTTCGCCGCCTTCATCGGCCTGCTCGAACGCTTCGTGCGCGAACGGCTCGTTCCGGCCGAGAAGGAAGTCCTCGCGATTAACCGCGTGCCGGACGCGATCCTTGCGGAAATGCGGCAGGTCGGCCTGTTCGGGATCAGCACCCCGCCCGAATACGGCGGGGCCGGCATGAACGTGAGCCAGTATATCGAAACGATCCGGCAGATAAGCTGGGCCAGCCCCGCCTTCCGCTCGATCATCTCGATCAATGTCGGCATGGTCGCCAACGCATTCCTTGCAGGCGGGACCGAGGCGCAGAAGGCCGAATGGCTGCCGCGTCTTGCCGAAGGCGCGATCGCCTCTTTCGGGCTGACAGAGCCGGACACCGGCTCGGACGCGGCAGGCCTGAAGACGAGGGCCGTGCGCGATGGCGACAGCTACGTCCTCAACGGCACGAAGCGCTACATAACCAATGCCCCCTTCGCCGATGTCGCTCTGATCATGGCGCGCACGAGCGTCGAGGCGCTGCCCAAGAACGCCCATGTCAGCGCCTTCATCGTGCCGATGGACACCCCCGGCGTCTCGGTCGGCAGCCCGGACGAGAAGATGGGGCAGACCGGCTCGCAAATCGCAGACATCATCCTCGAGGACGTGCGCGTTCCTGCCGCGAACCTGCTCGGCGAACAGGAAGGGAGCGGCTTTCGCGCGGCGATGCAGTCGCTCGACAAGGGGCGGCTTTCGGTCGCCGCTGCCTCGGCGGGCTATGCGGCGCGGATCCTCGATGCGGGCCTAAGGTATGCGATGGAACGCAAGGCCTTTGGCGAGCCCATCGCCCAGTTCCAGCTCATCCAGGCCATGCTGGCGGACTCCAAGGCCGAGATCTACGCCGCCGAATGCATGCTGGCCGATGTCACGCTCCGCGCCGACCGGGGCGAGCGCATTTCGCTCGAAGCCAGCGCGGCCAAGATGTTCGCCTCGGAAATGTGCGGGCGGGTGGCCGACCGCGTCGTGCAGATCCACGGCGGCGCGGGATACCTGAAGGAATACGAGGCGGAGCGGTTCTTCCGCGATTCACGCATCTACCGGATCTACGAGGGAACGACCCAGATCCAGCAGCTCGTCATCGCAAAAAACATGATCCGCGACTACGAAGCCAGCCACTGACCCGGCTGTTCAGCCGTAGCGACCGCCCGTGACGTGGAGCACGTCCCCGGTGATATACTGCGCGGGCTCGGACGAGAGGAACACAATTGCGGCGGCGACGTCCTCAGGCTGGCCGAGGCGAGGGATGGGAAGGCTCTTCTCCGCATTGGCCTTGATCGATTCGTAGTGGCGCAGGCCGCGCACCGCCGCCGTGTCGATCAACCCCGGCGCAACGGCATTGACAGTGACGCCGAACTTCCCGTTCTCCAGCGCCATTGCCTTGGTAAAGCCAATGATTCCGGCCTTCGCGGCTGAGTAGTTCGCCTGGCCCGGATTGCCGAGATGGGCGCGCGAGGAAATGTTGACGATCCGCCCCCACTGCCGCTCGATCATGCCCGGCAGCACGGCCCTTGTGCAGAAGAACGTGCCCTTCAGGATCACATCGACCACGCTGTCCCAGTCGTCCTCCTGCATCCTTGTGATGCGCATATCGCGCGTGAAACCGGCGTTGTTCACCAGGATGTCGATGGAACCGAAACGCTCGCCGACCGCCGACACGGCATCCTCGACGACGGACCGGTCGATGATGTCCACGCCGAGCCCCATCGCGTCGGTCCCTGCCGCTGCCAGTTTCGCCGCCTGCGCCTCGGCTGCCTGCCCATCGATATCGATCAGCACGACACGCACGCCCTCGCGCCCGAAGGCCTCGGCAGCGGCAAAACCGATTCCGCCCGCGCCGCCCGTGATGACCGCCGTGCGGCCCGCAATGCCCAAGTCCATCTTATTACCGATCCTGACCTTGCAGCCTCCCGTCCGGGCGGCCCTTCAATCCTACTTCGCCCGGCTCCGTGGCATGCCGAGCCGCCGTTCCGCAACCATGCTGCGAAGGACTTCGCTGGTTCCCGCGTAAACGCTGGTGGCGGTAGCGTGGCGGAACGACTCCTCGACATAACCGATGCCGCTGCGCGAACGCTGCAGCGAATCGGGCGCGGCAAGATCGAGCAGGTCGGCGCTGTCGGCGATGAAGGTCTCGGTGCAGAACACCTTGTTGGCGGGGCCATAGGCCTGGTCGGGGATGCCTGTTCCGCCGATCCGGTTCACCCTTCCCGCCAGGCACTCGCCGATATTGGCATGGGTGCTGGTGCGGGCGAGGCGGCGCAGCACGTCCGGATCCTCGAGCAGCGGGCGGCCGTCGCGGGTCTTGTCCGCCGCCCAAGCAACCACCGCCTCGACCATGCGCCGCTGGTTGCGGAAGTAGGACGAATTGCCCTGTTCGAGAGTCAGCGCCGCTCCCATCACCTTCACCCCGCCATCGACCTCGCCGACGCGGTAACGATCGGGGATGCGAACATCGGTGTAGAACGTGGCGTTGGTGCGCTCGTCCATGAAGGTGTGAACCGGCCTTATCTCGACTCCGGGATGATCCAGCGGAACAAGGAACATGGTCACGCCCTGGTGCTTGGGCACGTCGCGGTTGGTGCGCGCCAGGAGGAAGACGTAGCTGGCGTGCTCGGACCCGCTGGTGAACATCTTCTGGCCGTTGATGACCCAGTCGTCGCCGTCGCGTTCTGCGCGGGTCTTCGCCGCGAATACGTCCGAACCGCCGCTCGGCTCGGTATAGCCGAGCGAAATCGTCACGTCCCCGGCGAAGACTCGCGGCAGAATATCGCGGTTTAGCTCGTCCTGTGCGAACATCATCATGATCCGCGCGACCATCGTCGTCACACCGCGCGGCATCGTCGTCCAGCCGAACTCCTCCCAGACGGCGAGCATGGCGCGCACCGATTCGGCATCGACCGCCCGGCCGCCCCATTCCTCCGGCCATTCGGGGTAGAGCAGGCCGGCCTTCGCCAATGCCCTGTGAACGCCCCAGTCGTGGCCCTCGAAGCTGTAATGCGCTTTGGCGAGAAGTTCCGGAGTCAGGGTCGTTTCGAAGAACCGGCGGGTTTCCTCCGCGAGGGCGAAGACATGGGCGGGCGTCGCCTCCTCCTCTTCGATCTCGCCGGGATCGGGCACCGCACCGCCCTCGCCCAGGAATTCGCTCTTTCCGGCAGCGAGCAGTTCGCGCCCCGGATCGCCCGCGACCAGCGCCCAGGCCTTGGCCCGGCGCTGGTAGAGCTGGAGGTCGTATTCGAGCGTCAGCCCGTAGCCGCCGAAAGTGTGTGTCGCGTGGGCCGTCGCGGCGCTGGCGACCCTCACCGCCCACCACAGGGCCTGCGAGATCATGGCGCCAGCCTTGGCATCGCCGGCCTTCAGCGCCAGCGCGATCTCGCGGATCAGCAGCAGGCCGCCATCGGCATCGATGATGTCGTTCGCCAGCGGATGCGAGATGGCCTGATAAGTGCCGATCTTCACGCCGAACGCCTCGCGCTCACCGGCATATTCGGCGGCCATTGCCGTCGCCTGCGCGGACAGGCCGAGCAGCGAGGTCGCCATGAGCAGCTTCCATTCGGCAAGGGTCGCCTGCCACAAGGGCAGTGCGTTCGCGCCCGAGGCAAGCGTGGTCCGCGATCCCGATGCAAGGTCCACGCGGGCGAGCGCATGGCCGCCGAGATTGACGATCTCCTCCCGCGCGGCAGGCTCGACCAGAACGATGTCCGAGCCGTCGAACCAGACAATGGCATCGGCAACCGCGCCTCCCGGAACGACCTGCACGGCTGCCTCCTGCAGCGCGAGCACGACCAGGGCATCGCCCGCCGCAATCCCTTCGAGCCATTGCTGCCCATCGCCGCTGCCGACCGTGCCCAGCAGGCGCGCGGCGCCAAGCGCCTCGGCCAAGGGCGCCGATGCAAGGCGGCGCCCGGCGTGTTCCATCATCATGCAGGCATCGAGCAGCGACATGCCGCCGCCTCCGCTCGCCTCGGGAACGCGCATGACCGGCACGCCGAGCTCCACCATTTGCTCCCAGAGCCTGCGATCGAACCCCAAAGGCTCGGCGGCGCGGATGCGTTCGGATGTGGACTCGCTCTCGAAGAAGCGCTCGAACGTTTCTGCGATCGGATGCGTTTCCCCCGGCATTCCCAGAATCATGATCGTTAACCTCTTTCTCTTATATGACTTTATTTGCTAACAGCGCCTTGGTGCGATGTCCACGTGGCCCCCGGCCCGGATCCGTGCTGCGCGAAATGCATCGCACAAGCGTGTGACGAGGGGCAAATGTCGGTCTGGTTTCGGCAAATCTGCATCCGTGTCGCGGATCTCGACCGGAGCATCGGCTTTTACGAGACGCTCGGCTTCAGCGTGACGAGCCTCAACCGGATCAACGAGACCCTGACCGAAGCCATCCTCGAGAACCCGGAGAGGGGCGGCTGGCTGCAACTGGCGCAAGACACCGCGATCCCGACGCCGATCAACCGGGGCGACGCCGTGTTCAAGATCTACGTCTATACCGACGATTGCCGCAAGCACTGGCACGCGGCGATCGCAGCAGGCCACGCAAGCACGCAGCCGCCGATGGAGCTGGACCGCTGGCCCTATACCGTCGCCTACCTCACCGACCCGGATGGCTACACGGTCGAACTTGTCCAGAACACCGGGGATGATGCGGGTCGGGACTGCGGGTTTCCCTGAACTTTTCAGGACTTGGCTTCCACCTTCACCGGGGCATGGCCCTTGAGCATCGAGCCTTCCTCCGAAGGATCGCCTTTTTGCGCCTTCATCGCCCGGAACAGGGTCCGGAAGGCGGACATCTCGTTGCGCACCACCTGGCTGATGTCCTCTTCTAGGAAGTTCGCGTGCATCAGTCCCTTGGTCAACTTGAATTGGAGCGCCGGGATCGACGCGAGTTGCCGGGCAGCGGCAATGCCCTGCGCCCGCGCCTCGCCGGCGGGCACGACCCGATTGACGAGGCCGATCTCCAGCGCCTCGCGCGCATCGAGCTGGCGCGAGGTGTAGATGATCTCGGCCGCCCGCCCGAACCCGACCAGCCGCGCCAGCAGGCCGGTGCTGCCCAGTTCGGGCATGGCTGCGAAGGCAAGGAAGGGGAAGCTGAAGACCGCCCCCTCGCCCACGATGCGAAGGTCCGCAGACAAAAGCTGCGTGGCTCCCGCACCCAGCGCCGGCCCATCGACCGCCGCGACGAAAGGCTTGGAATCGAGGAGCAATTGCGGCCAGCTCGCGCCGTCCGCCATCGATTCGGTCGCCATGTTGGGCCGCACGCCCGTTGCCGGGTCGCGCGGATGCGGCCCGTCCTTCACGTCCGAGCCGGCGCAGAAAACCGGCCCTTCGTGAGTGAGTACGATCGCTGCAACCTCGTCGTCGGCATTGGCTTGCCGGACCGCGGCCATCACCTCGCGCACCATGGCGAGGCTCCATGCATTGCGGCGCTCCTGCCGGTCATAGGCGATGACCGCAACCCGGTCCTCGACATGATAACGCAGCAATTCATAGCTCATGGTTTCGCTTGCCCCTGTACGATTTGGCGAATCCGCTCCGGTTCAGCGATGCCGCTCCACCTCGTGCGCGTACATCTCGTCGATGCCTTCCTGCGCCGGGCGCGGCAGTTTCACCGGCCCGTCGCGGCCGGGCAACAGCACAACGGCGGAACCGGGCGTGCAGCGATCGCCGTGCTGGTTCTCGACCCAGACCTCGAGATGGACTTCATTGCCCGCCCCGGTCCGTTCCTTGCCGGTGACGCGGCCTTTCACCCAATAGGTGTCGCCGAGATAGACAAAGACCCGGTGCTGGCAGGAGAGCTTCCACAGCCAGCCATCGTCGCCCATCCAGTTGGTGATGATGTTGGTGAGGAACGTCTCGCGCATGCCGCCATAATCATAGGGCCGCGCGATGCCGATCTTCTCCGCCCAGTCCTGCTCCCAGTGCAGCCGCTGCACCGTGTCCGGCACGTTCAGCTCGTTGGGCGTGTACATGCCCGGAACCTTCTTGCGCACGTTGTACGACAGGCGGAATGCGCCGGGTGGGGTGAGCTGCATGCCCCAGCCCAAGTGCCAGACGATGATGTCCGACGTGCGCAGCGGGCCGCGCACGATGGTCGGAAGCTCCTCGCCCACCTCGACATCCTCGAAGTAGCGGGTCTCCGAACCTCGCCGCGTTTCGGCATCGTATGCCGCCTCGATCTTCTTCAGGTAGTCGTCAGTGTAGGGTTCGGGCAGCTTGTATTTCTTCTTCTTTTTCGCAGAAGCGTGCCGCTCGGCCCGGATCCAGGTGCCGCGCTGGATAGCAACGAGCTCCTGGTCCTGGTTGTAATAGAGCCAGCCCTGTATCTCGGCCACCGAGCGCCCGGAAAACTCCGACTTTTCCTTGACCTTGACGCCGATGATCGCCGAGCGCTTCCACAGCCGGTCACCGATCCGCAGCGGCCGCCACCATTCGATGTCCATCTGCGCCTGGTAGGAACCGAGGCCGACCAGCGGGTCGCCCTTGAGCAGGGCTTTCGTTTCGGGATCGTGCGGCGGCACTCCCGGCTCGCCCATCGTGTAGATGAAGGCGGGCGGCGCGATCAGTCCTTCCCAGCGTGTGCCCTTGCCATAGTCGCGGTAGCACCACAGCGGGTTGTCGTCGCCGTAACCGTAGGCAAAATGCCGGGTCCCATCCCACGAAACCTCGTAATTGTGGGGCGCGGCAGGCTTGTTGTACTGGACGCCGATGCGCTGCCTGAGCCGCGCGATGCCCTCGTCGGTGAGAATGCCGTATGTGCTCTTGGGCTTCTCCTTCGCATCGGTTGCCATTCGCCAGTTCCTTGCCTTTGGCGCAGGCCGCCTGCCCTCTCGCGCCAACATCGTTCATGCTCCCTGGCTCCTATCGTCGTTAGATAAGATTACCAACTTGTTTTTCGCGTGACAAAGCGGCAACCATGCTCCGAGCCGGTCAAGCGACGCAGCGCATTCGGGGAAGGACGGATAATGACAGCATCGAGCGACAAGGAGGCGATCCGCGCCGACTGGATTCCCGCGGACCTCTATCGCGATCCCCGCCGCGACATGCTCGAAGCCGAGCTGCTCTGGCCGCGCGTGTGGCAGATGGCCTGCCGCGAAGCCGACCTGCCCAGCGTCGGCAGCTTCGTGCGCTACGACATCGTGGACGACAGCATTCTCGTGGTCCGCACCGGCGAAGGTCCTGACGACATCGTCGCCTACTACAACGTGTGCCAGCATCGCGGGCGGGAACTGCGGCAGGAAGCGAGAGGCCAGCTTGGAGCCACTCTCGCCTGTCGCTTTCACGGCTGGCAGTGGAACATCGATGGTTCGATCCATTCGGTCTACTGGGAGGAGGACTGGAAGGACTGCCCGGCCTTCGACAACGAAAGCCTCGCCCTGCCCCGGATCAGGGTTGGCCGCTGGGGCGGCTGGGTGTGGATCAACCAGGACCCGGATTGCGAGCCGCTGATGGACTATCTCGGCGTGGTCCCGGAAATGCTCGACCCTTTCGAGCCGGAAAACATGCGCCCGCTCTTCTGGAAAACCATCGTCGCCCCGGTCAACTGGAAGCTGGTCGCAGAGGCCTTCAACGAGGGCTACCATAGCTGGGCGACGCACAATTCCGGCATCAACCTCAAGAACAACAACCAGGGCACCACCGCCTACGGCAGGCACGCCATGTTCTATGGGCTGCCGTCGCAGCCGGGCGAATACCGCGACGACGACGGCAAATGGAAAATGCCGGCGACCGTTCAGGAATCGCTCTGGGCCAATTACCGGCACCTCTACCGCACCCTTTTCGCGCTGACGCTCGATCCCGGCATGGCGGTGGCCGAGCGCCTGCGCGAGCTTCCCGACGACTTCCCGCCCGAACAGGTGGTGCCCACCATGTTCGCCTATTACCGCGAGGAATTCGCCAGGCGCGGGGTCTCCTACCCAGAAAAGCTGACCATCGAAGCCTGGGCCAGGGCCGGCATGGACTGGCACATCTTTCCGCACTCGATCGTGCTGCCCAGCATCGACGGGGCGCTGTGGTATCGCCTGCGCCCGAACGGCCTCATTCCCGATAGCTGCATCTTCGATATCTGGTCGTTCGGCCGGTGGGCGCCGGGCGAGGAGCCGAAGGTGGAGAACGAGATCTACCACGGTTTCGAGGAGTTCCGGGGCGCCAACCCCTTTCTCGAGGAGGACTTCGCCAACCTCGAAGCGGTCCAGCGCGGGGTGCGCAACCGGGGCTTCCGCGCTGCCCGGACCAATCCGAAGCAGGAAGCGACGGTGAACAACTTCCAGCGGCAGCTTGTAGAATACTGCGGACGCTAGCGGCTCGGGCGGCTAGCGCCCGGTGAAGCGCGGCGGCCGCTTCTCGATCACGGCGCGACGCTTTTCGGCCGCATCCTCGGTCGATTGCGCGATGAACACCGCGCGGCTTTCCATCTCGATCGCGGCTTCGAGGCTGCCGATGTCCTGGTTGAGCCACAGCGACCGCTTGGTGAGCTGGGTGCCGAGCGGCGTGTTCTCGGCTATCGCGCGCGCCAGTTGCAGCGCTTCCTGATCGAGCCGGTCGTCATCGACCGCCCGCAGCACCAGCCCGATCCGCTCCGCTTCTTCCGCCATGACCGGGCGCGATGTCAGCAGCAATTCGGCGGCCCGCTGCGTGCCGATGGCGCGGGGCAGCATGTAGGACAGGCCGAGTTCGTGGCCCGTCGCGGCATTGTGGATAGTGTTGACGAACTTTGCCGACCGCGCCGCAATGGCAATGTCTGCGCACAGGGCGAGCGCGAAACCCAGCCCTGCCGCCGTTCCGTTCACCGCGGCGATGACCGGCTGCGGCAGGTTGCGGATCGTCACGGGCAACTTGTTGATCTCGCTAATGAGCATGCGCGATTCGTAGGCCTTGCCCAGCCCCTCGCGCACCCAGCCTGCCGGTTCAGTGCTGCGAACGTCGTGCCCGGCGCAGAACGCCCGGCCCTCGCCGGTCAGGATCACGACGTAGGTGTCGGGATCGTAGCGCAGGCTTTCGAGCGCGGCGGTGAACTCGCGATACATCTCGTAGGTGAAGCTATTGAGCGCGTCTGGTCGCGCCAGGGCGATGCGGCAGCACCCGTCGAAGGGCCGGGAAATGGAGAGCATCGCGCTCACCGCCAAGCACCTATCGCAGCTTCCAAGGCGTCTTCTCCACCGGGCGCTGTTCGAGTTCGGCCTTGCCCACGTCGTTGCCCATCAGGCAGTAGTTCAGCGCATCGGACAGTGCGGCGCTGCGGGTCTTGTCGAGCGCGCGCCAGATCGCTTTCAGCGAGCCCTCCACCGCGCTTGCCGGCTTTTCCGCGATCTTCGCGGCTATGGCCCGCGCCCGGGCCCGCAATTCGTCGTTCGGCACCACTTCGGACACGAGGCCGATCCGCAGCGCGGTTTCGGCGCTGATGCGCTCGTCATTGCCCATCAGCACCATGCGCAGGATCTCGCCAAGGCCGATGCGGCCGATCAGGCCGATCGGTTCCAGCGCGCAGACCATGCCATAGGTCAGGTGCGGCTCGAAGAAGGTGGCGTCTTCCGAGCAGATGACGATGTCCGCCTCGTTCAGCCAGTAGAAGGCGCCTGCCGCGAACATGCCGTGGATCGCAACGATGAACGGCTTCCACATGTTGCAGGTCTTGGGACAGAGATACTCGCTGGGATCGATCTTGCCGAAGATGCTCGGCTCCTCCAGCCAGCCGCCGTCGCGCGTGTCGAGACCCGAGGAAAAGGCGCGGTCCCCGCTCGATTGCAGGACGACCGCCCGAACTGCCGGATCGTCGCGGATCAGGTTCCAGATGTCCTCGAACTCGTGCGCCATCGGCCGGTTGAAGGCGTTCAGCCGGTGCGGCCGGTTGAGGGTGATCGTCGCGATCTCGTCGCTGATCTCGAGCGTGACGTGTTCGAAGTCGTAAGCCATATGAAAGGTCTCTAACTAAGATGACGTTGAGGGTCTATCGTTGCCCTCACCGGGTGACAAGCCGGGCCGCCGCATCGCGGGCCGCATCGGCGCCATCGAGCAGCGCCTGGTTCAGCTTGGCGCGTTTGAGGTGAAGGTGCGCGTCGTGGTCGAGGGTGAAGCCGATGCCGCCATGCAATTGCAGGCAATCCTCGGCGATGGCGGCATAGGCATTGGCGGCCTGCGCGAAAGCGAGGTGGGCAAGCATGGCCGCCGAGCCATCCCCGGCGTGGGCGGCGTCGACCGCCTCGTCGAGCAGGGCCTGGGCGACAGTGGCCTTGAGGTGCAGGTTGGCGGCGCGATGCTTGAGCGCCTGGAACGAGCCGATCGGCCTTCCGAACTGTTCGCGCACTTTCAGGTAATCGACGGTCTTGCCAAGCATCGCCTTCGCACCTCCGAGGCTGTCGGCGGCGAGCGCAAGGGCGGCGTGAGCGGCGAGCGCAGCGTCGAGAAGGCGGGCCATGTCACCCTCGGCAATGACCGAGGACGGCGGGATCGCGACGCCTGCGAAGTCCACGCCAGCAGCGTTGCGGGTCTCGTCCACCAGCGGCACCGGCGTGCAGACGACACCTGCAGCCTTCGTGTCGATTGCCAGCCAGACTGCCCCCGGCTCTGACTGTGCCCGCACCAGCAGCACATCCGCATCCGCGCCATCGAGGACGAGTGGCAGCGCGCCGTAAAGCCTTGCCCCGCCGTCACCGCCCTCCATCCGCAATTCGCTCCACGGCGGCAGGCAAACGGCGAACGTCGCCCCTTCCCCCAGCCGGGCAAGCCACTGGCCCGCCTCAGCCCGCGCGAGTAGGTTGCCCGCCAAGGCGCATGAGATCACCGGCAAAGGCGCCATGTAGGCGCCGAGCACCTGGTAGGTCGGGACAAGGCTGGCCGGATCGAGGCCAAGACCGCCCTGCGCTTCGGGCACTGCCAGCGCGAAGCAACCGATCTCGCTGGCCATGGCCATGAGCCCGTCGTCTCGCAGATTCCCGGAATCGACGAAGGCGTGAAGCGCACGTCTGTCGAACCGCTCGCCGACGAGTTGCTCGACGCCGCGCGCCAGTTCGAGGGCCTCCTGCTGCGTCGTCATGCCGTTTTCACCGGGTCGCGCGGCAGGCCGAGGCCCCGTTCGGCGATAATGTTGCGCAGGACTTCGTTGGTGCCACCGGAGATCGTCCAGATGTAGGACGAGAGGTAATCGGGCATGGGCATCTCGCCGTGGCGTCCCGTTCCGAGTGCGAGCGGCTCGGCCACTTGCGCCGCAAGGCCGCCGCTACGCACCACCCAGTCGGTATAGCGCTGGAGAAGTTCCCCGTAGGCCACCTTGACCAGCGATGCGACCAGCGGATCGCCCTCGCTTTCCATGCCCTGACGGATAAGCCGCTGGATCCCGCGCATCTCCGAATAGAGCGTGAGGAACTGCTGGCGGCTCGCGTCGTTGCGCCACCAGCCCGGCTCCTCGGTCACGCCCTTGTGCAGCATCGCGTCCATCGCCAGCCGCAACCGCTCGACCAGCTCGAAGATGATGATCCCGCGCTCGGCGGCGAGAGTGGCCTGGGCGATGCCCCATCCCTCGCCCTCCTTGCCGATCAGGCCCACATCGGGGATGAACACATCATCGAGAAATATCTCGTTGAACTCGCTCTCGCCATTGGCCTGGCCGATCGGGCGCACGTCGACGCCCTCGCTGCGCATGTCGAGAATGAAATAGGATATGCCCTTGTGCTTGGGCGCGGCCGGATCGGTGCGCGCGAGCAGCAGGCAGAAATCGGCATCCGCCCCGTTCGAAGACCAGATCTTCTGGCCATTGACACGATAGCCACCCTCGACCTTTTCGGCCCTCGTGCGCAGGCTGGCGAGGTCGGATCCGGCGTTGGGCTCGGAAAAGCCCTGACACCAGACGTCGCCGCGCTCCTGGACGCCGGGGAGATAGGTCGCGCGCTGCTCCTCGGTACCGGCGTGAAGCAACGTCGCCGGCACGTGGTAGATCGAAAAGGCATAGAGCGTCGGGCTCGGCGCATGGGCGCGAGCAAGCTCCTCGTAGATAACGATCTGGCCCGAGAGCGGCAGTTCCACGCCCGCGGCCTCAGCGGGCCAGTGCGGCGTTGCAAGCCCCACGCGCGACAATTCGGCAAACCACCACTTCTGGAATGCGACGTAAGTCTCGTGATCGGCGCCGCGCAGGCGATCTAGCCAGTCCGACGGGAGCCGCTCGCCAATCCATGCACGTATTGCCGCGCGGAAGGCGGCGAGGTCTTCGCGGAGCGAGAGCAAGGCGTCCGACGACGCTTTGGGAGTCCGGGGCAACCAGTCGAGCATGTGCGTCAATCGCCGAGGTATGGCCAGCGCGGGCGGGCGATGCCGTCGCCGAAGCCTTGGTCGCGATTGGTGAGTGCAGTCTTGATGCCGTATTCTGCGGCATCGCTGCGGAAACGCGAACGGCGCGGCCCCCGGCTGAGATGCCCATGCGCGTCCTGCTGGAGCGAGAGGCGCTGCATCATCCGCCAGCCCATCAGTTCCAGCCCCATGTTGACGTTGCGCTTTTGCGCGGAAAGAAGTTCGGGATCGCACAGCGCGATCCGGCGCGCCAGTTCGTCCGCCTCGGCATCGAGTTCATCGGCGGGAACCGCGTCCATCACGAGTCCGAGCCGCGCGGCATCGAGGCCGGTCAGCACGTCGCCGGTCAGCAGCAGGCGCTTGGTCCATTGCGGGCCAAGCAGGTATAGCCACATGTGGGAAGGCGGCGCGCCGTTGGCCCGCGCGGCGGGAAAGCCGATCTTCGCGTCCTGGGCCATCAGCACCATGTCGCATTGCAGGGCAAGGTCCGCACCGCCCGCGAAAGCTGCGCCGTGGACCTTGGCGATGACCGGCTTGTGCAGGTCGAAGATGATGTTGAACTCGTCCTGCAGGCGCTGCATGTTCCACATGTCGTCATCAAGCGTCCCGGCAAAGCTGCGGTAGCCGGGATCGGGCTCGCCACTAGCGCCATAGGGTCCGTTGAGGTCGTAGCCGCTGCAGAACGAAGCGCCCTCGCCCGATAGCAGCGAGACGCGCACGTCGGCCCGGTCGTCGGCTTCCAGCAGGGCCTTTCGCAGGTCGGAAATGAGTTCGCCGGACAGGGCATTGCGCTTGTCAGGCCGATTGAGGGTTATCCGGGCGACCCCCTGATCGACCGAGAACTTCAGCACATCCGATTGGTCGAGCCACTTGCCCATCGCTTCCCCGATCCCGATCCGCCATCCACACTGGCGACGCCCGCGCCGATGTTGCTTCACATATCTGACTTGTCTAACGTCCTTTGGCAAGGGCGCCGCCGATCCGCAAGCCGCGGACGCTACGGCAGGCAACCCCGGTTAGCGACCATTCGCTCGGCGGTACGCCTTGACAGACCGGGGGGAAAGGGAAACATGCCGGTTGCAAGCAAGCTAGGGGGCCTAAAGCGGGTATCGTGAGTTCCAGTCCGGTCAAAGTGCGCGTGCCCAAGGCGGCGGAACTGGTCGCGAACCACTTGCGCGAACAGATCATCAACAACCTCATTCCCGAGGGCGAGAGCCTGCCCCAGGAAGCAGAGATGATCGAGCAATACAATGTGTCGCGCCCCACGCTTCGCGAGGCGTTCCGGATTCTCGAATCCGAGGGGCTGATCACGATTTCGCGGGGTTCGCGCGGCGCGCGCGTGCACTTGCCCAAGGTCGAGGTCGTCTCGCGCCACCTCGGCGTGCTGCTCCAGGCGCGCGGCGTGAAGCTCGACGATGTCTATCGCGCGCGCGTGCTGGTGGAGCCGCCGGCAGCCCGGCTGGTGGCCGAACGCAAGAACGAGGCGGACATCAAGCAGCTCAACGCGATCATCGAGAAGGAGCGCGGTTCGCTGGAGGATGACGGGCGTTTCAGCCTCGCTTCGAACGAGTTCCACCGCACCCTCGTCAAGATCGCGGGGGTCGAGACGCTCGGCCTGATCGTCGACATGCTCAACGAGATGCTCGAGCGGCACCTGCTGTCGCTGTACATGTCGGGCGCCCACCACAAGGACCGCGTGACTGCGCGGCGCAAGAGCATCAAGGCGCAGCAGAAGCTCGTTACCCTGCTCGAAGCGGGCCAGGGCGCAGAGGCCGAAACCTTCTGGCGCCAGCATCTCGAAGCGGTCGGCGCGGCGATCGCCAAGTTCGAGCGCATCGACCAGGACATCGACATCGCGCGGTTCTGAACCGACTTTGGCCGGCTCGACGGCCGGCGATGCCTGCCCACCCTCACTTACCTATCCACTGCTTGCTGACGTCGCCCAGCCGCATTCCGTTCCGAATTTGCCCGCACTGCGCGATTGGGCTGGATAGTTGTGAAAGGTATCTATATAAGATGATTAATTCGGGCGAGGCCTGCAGAGGCATCGCCCTGCAATGCGGGATCGAGTTGATGAGTGGCCGGATCGAAATGGTGAGGGACAGGAGCGGGTGGCTCGTTCGCCACGACCCCGACCAGTCCGCGATCTGGCGCGCGGAAGGCACCTGGACGGACACCACGCTCGCGGACCATGCCCGCGAGGCGGCAAGCCAGGCTCCCGACGAGGTGCTTCTCGTCGACGGGGATGTGGAAGTCACTGCGCGGCAATTGCTGAAGAAGGCGGAGGCGGCCGGAAAGGCGATGATTTCCAGCGGGCTTCGTCCCGGCGACGTAATCTCGCTCATGCTGCCCAACTGGCACGAGGCCGCCATTCTCAACCTCGGGGCGACCCTCGCAGGGCTGGTCGTCAATCCGATCATCCCGATCTATCGCGGCGCGGAGGTTCTGCACATCTTGCGCGACAGTGGCAGCCGCATGGTGTTCATGCCGGCGACCTCCCGCGCTTTCGACTACCGCGAGCTTGCCCGCGAGGTTTCCAGCAAGCTCGAACGCGCACCGGAATTCGTCGTTCTGCGGGGCGAACAACAGGAGTTTATCGGATACAAATCATTCCTGGAACGGGGAACGAGCCGCGCGGAGTTTCCCGAGACGCGGGGCTCGGATGTGATGATGGTGCTCTACACTTCCGGCACCACGGGAAAAGCCAAGGGCGTCCTGCTCACCCACAATTCGGGCGAGGTCATGGTGCGCGACTATGATCGCTGCTGGGGTCCTTGGCAGGGGCAGACACTGCTAGTCGCATCGCCAGTCACGCACATTACCGGGGCAATCCAGGCCCTGTTTGTGCCTATCGTCTGTCGCGCAAAGGTTGTGTTGATGGACATTTGGGATCCGGCACGTGCGCTTGATCTGATGATCGCGCACCAGGCAAATTTCATTGGCGGAGCAACCCCGTTCCACCAGGGTTTCCTCGCAGAAGCCCGGAAACGCGGCGAACACATGCCTTCGCTACGTATCATTGCCTGCGGCGGTGCTTCGGTCCCGCCCGGCCTGATGCGCGCCGAGCACGAGTTCTTTCCCAATGCCCGTGTCTTTCGCGGTTATGGCTGCTCCGAAGTGCCTTCGATCACCGAAGGGACAGCCCGGCGCGAAGACATCGAATATGGAGCCGAGACAGACGGCTGGATCGGCCGCACCAAGGTGCGTCTTGTACGCCCTGGCACTGACGAGGAAGTCGCCCAAGGCGAGGAAGGCGAGATCCTTGCGTTCGGCGCGCAGATCATGGCGGGCTATAGCAGGCCGGAAGACAATGAAGCCGTCTTTAGCGAGGACGGCTTTTTCCGAACCGGCGATCTTGGCCGGATGCGCGACGGATACCTGACCGTCACGGGGCGTATCAAGGATCTGATCATCCGCAATGGCGAGAACCTGAGCGCCAAGGAGATCGAGGACGCGCTGGAAGACCTGCCCGGTGCAAAGGAAGTGTCCGTCGTGGGCGTGCCAGATGCCCGGACGGGAGAACGTGTTTGCGTTGCCATCGTCGTTGCTACGGGAGCAAATCCGACGCTGGAAGAGGTTGCTGCCCACATCGCGGCAAAGGGCCTGGCCCGGCAGAAGACGCCCGAGCAGCTCTGCCTGGTCGATGCGCTTCCCCGCAATCTTGCCGGCAAGGTTCTCAAGGACGTAATTCGCGCCGAAGTCGTAGCGAGACTGCAAGCCGATGCCGACGCAAAAAGCGTGTCCGAAGTGGCAGCGACCTGAACCAGGAGAAATCGCTTGAACGAGATGTCCCCCGCCGCTCTTGCGCAATCGTCCTATTCAGGACCGATCTTCGATTGCGACACGCACATGTACGAGGTCGACGACGCGTGGAGCCGCTACTTGCCGCAGCAGTATGCGAAGGACTACGACACGCGCTTCCGCACCGGAGAAGACGGCGATTTCGCACTCTATGTCGGCGACCGGAAGATCGAGATCACCAGCAATTACTACACCGAGGACGGCCGGGTCGCGCCTCCGGGCAAGCTGCACGAATGGCTCCGGGCGATGAAGGAGGGCAAGGGCGAGGTCGAGATGCGGGTCCACAAGACGCCCGACATGTACGATCGCGATGCCCGCCTCGCCAAGATGGACGAATTCGGCGTCGAAGGCTGCATCCTCTATGTGGGCAACATGGTCGGCACGCTCAGCTACCTGACCGAGATCGAGCCGACCTATGCCTATCTCAATGCTTACAATCGGTGGCTGGAAGAGGACTGGGGCTTCGCCCACAAGGGCCGGATTTTCGCCACCCCGGTCGTTTCGCTCGCAAGCCTCGAACACGCGGTCGAGCAGGCGAAATGGGTCGTTTCCAGGGGTGCCCGCGCCGTGCTGATGCCCATGGGCCCGTTCGGCGGGCGTGCGCCTGCCGACCCCTATTTCGACCCGTTCTGGTCGATACTGAACGAAGCTCACGTCAAGGTCGTCTATCACGTATCCGAGGCAATCTATCTCGAGCCTCACATGAAGCTGTGGGGCGAGAAAATGCAGCAGTCGCGCCTGAACCAGACGGCTTTCGTGTGGATGCACGGCTATTCCGAGCGCCCGGTGATCGAGACGATCTCCTCCTTGATCTTCTGGAACTTCTTCGAGAGGTTTCCGAACATCCGCGTGATGAGCGCCGAGAACGGTTCGGAATGGGTGCCAGCCATGCTCCAGAAGATGGACAAGGTCCGCGGCATAGCCAAGAATGCTTTCTGGCCGGCCGGGCAGTTGAAGGAGCGGCCATCGAACATCTTCAAGGAGCACGTATCGATCGTGGCCTACCCGGAAGACGACATCGCCGGCGTCATCGAACTGTGCGGCACCGACCGGTTCCTCGTGATGGGATCGGACTACCCCCATTCCGAAGGCGTCGCCGAGCCGCGCCTTTTCGCGAAGGAGGCCCTGAGCACCCTTGACGGGGAGCACGTCCGCAACGTGATGTATGAGAACGGGAAAAGATTCATCGCGGCCTGAGCAACCGCACCAAGCAAGGCAGCATGGCTGCATGCGAAACTGAGGAGCGAAGGCAGATGGCGCAGACCATAACGAGGGAACGGGCCGCGACACGCCGCACCTTTTCCGGCTGCAATTTCACCCAGGCAAACCGCACCACGCGGCTGGAATATGTCCCCATCGACGGCCCGTTCGGCGTCGAGGTGCGCGGCATCGAGTGGAGCGACTCGCCGCCCGATGCCGAGCTTGTCGCCGAGCTGACCCGCGCCTTCCGGCGCCACCTGCTGCTGGTCCTGCGCGGCCAGCAGCCGCCATCGCACGAGCAGTCCAACACCTTCTGGCGCGCGTTCGGGCCGCTCGTGCTGGAAACGCCCGACGGGCAGTTCCACTACAACCGCTTCAGCAAGGACAAGACGGTCAACAACATTCGCCGAAGCGAACAGGGCGGCAACTATGTCGAGGCCGACGAAGCGGGCATGATGGAGCTGGGCTGGCATTCGGACCAGTCGCACAAGCCGCAATTCAAGAAGTTCTCGATCCTCGAGAACGTGACCTTCGGCGAAGGCGCGGTGCCGACCGCGTTCCGCGACATGTACACCGTCTACGAGCTGCTGCCGCGCGAAATGAAGGCCCGGCTGGAGGGCAAGCAGGGCATTTTCCTCGATCCGCGCCTGCCCGGACCGGACGAATACCCCCGGCTGTGCGAAGCGATGCATCCGATCCTCTCGGCCCATCCCGACAGCGGCCGCAAGGCGGTGTTCGGCAGCGAGTGGACGATCCATCGCATCGCCGGAATGTCCGAGGCCGAAAGCGCCGAGACGATCGAATACCTTCGCGTGTTCGCCCACGAGAACGCGCCTTACTACGAGCACTTCTGGCACGAGGGCGACATCTGCATCTGGGACAATTTCGGCGTGCAGCACCGCCGCGAATACCAGCCGCCGGGCATCGACCGCGTCATGCGCCTGTTCGAAGGCGTCGCGAGGGCTGAGCCGCCGGCAGGCCAGCCCGCACTACCGGGCTGGCGCACCCAGCCGCTCGATCGCGCGGCGGCGCCATGCGGAACGGCGTATCTTTCCCGCATCGTCGCGAAGCGGCTGCTGCGTGAATTCGAAGGATCGCGGGTGCTTGCTGCGCGCGAGCATCGTCGAGAGTTCCTGACTAAGCACAGTCTCGTCAGGCAATGCGCCTTCGGCCTGCACGATCGCATGGGGCCGGTGTCCAAGGTCGTCGTCGGGCAGCCCGACCACCACCGCGTCCGCCACTCCCGTGCAGCGGCACAGCGCCGCCTCGATCTCGCTGGGATAGAGGTTCGCGCCGCCGCACAGGATCATGTCGGTGCGCCGGTCGGCAATGTAGAGATACCCGTCGTCGTCCAGCCAGCCCATATCGCCGAACGTGCCCCAGCCGCCACCCTGGGCCACTTCGCCCTGGTCAGTGCGAAGGGTGGAGCCGAGACTTGCGCGACGAAGATGGATTTCGCCCACGACGCCAGCGGGCAGGACGCGGCCCTCCTGGTCCCTGATCTCGACGAGCGTATCGGCGCCCGGCCTGCCCACTGAACCGGGATGGTCGAGCCATTCCCGGCCGTTGATCATCGTAGCGCCGAGACGTTCCGCGCCGCCATAGATCTCCCAGACCGCATCCGGTCCGAGGCGGTCGATCCAGAAGCGCTTCACCCAGTCGGGGCACGGCGCCGCGAGGTGGAGCATGGCCTTAATAGACGAGATGTCGTGGCGCATGATCTCGTCCTCGGGCAGGCGGGCGATCCTGGCCATCATCGTTGGCACCATGTAGACCCATTCCGCCGCGTGCCGCTCCACCAGTTGCAGCCAGCGCCGGGCATCGAAGCGTTCCATCTCGATGACATGGCAACCCTGGAGGATTGCCGGGATGATGAGGCCGAAAGGTGCCGCGTGGTATAACGGTGCAGGATTGACGATCGCCATGCCGCTGCGCCGCCCGATCGCGTTCTTTTCCGGTCCCCAGCATCCCGTCGCGGCATCGACGACCAGCTTCGGCGCCCCGGTACTTCCGCCGGTCGTCGCCATTTTCCAGCTTGCCGCGACAAGCGGAGGGAGAGGCACGTCTTCAAGGTCCGGCGGGGGGCTCCCGTCGATCCCGACCGAAGGGCAAGAGGCTGCCCCGATGCTGCGCCCGACGATCAGGCGGGGATCGGCAAGGCGAAGGATCGCGGCAAATTCCTCGTCGGTGAGCTGCCATGATACCGGTGCCGGAACCGCGCCGATCTTCCAGCAGGCCAGAACCGATTCGTAGAACGCGATCCCGTTGGGCACGGTGATGACCACCGCCTCGTCCTGCCCGACACCGAGGCGGGCGAACCATCGCGCCCTCCGGTTGGCCGCTCTTTCAAGCTCGGCGAATGTCCATGTGCGCTCGCCGATCGTGAGGGCGGGGGCGTCGCCGTCGCGCCCGGCGCGTGCCGAAAGCAGCGCCCCAAGCGGCGCGCCTGCCACCGGCTCTCCCTTGGGTCCGAGAAATTCGCCCGCCCTCATCCCGCGCGCCCGCGGGAGACGTTCACGACCACATCACCCGGGAAACTCGTCGCCAAGCGGCCTCTCCACCGATTAAACGTATCTTACTATATTGACTTTCTTACCCTCCTGCGACATCCTTGCAAGAGCTTCGAGAGGCTCTCCTGTGCCGCGCGGATCGGCATCGGATCATGGCGAGAGGATTGGATCATGACCACCCCCCAGGCGCACGACAACCTCGCGATTCCGGACGCGCTGAAGGTCTATGCGGGCCAGATGTACGATGCAGACGGTCATGAATACACGCCAGTGAACATGTGGGAGGAGCAGTTCGGCTCCGTGGCCCGGCCTTTCGTCGAGGCGAACCTCAACACCTCGCTGCCGATCGCGCGCCATGTCGAGGCGGACAACACGCCGATGGACGAGGAAGGCATCTGGCGCACCAAGTTCGGCAAGGCTCCGGGCGCCTTCGACATGGACCGGCGGCTGGAATGGATGGACCGCACCGGCATTCACCGCCAGCTCCTCTTCGCGGGCAGCATCGGCCTATATGGAACGGCCTTCTATTTCCGCGCGGACGAATATCCCGATCTCTACAAGTCGATCCAGGGCAACCGGAAGGGCTATGCGCTCGAGCTGATCCGTGCCTACAATGATTTCTGCATCCGCACCGCCCGCCGGTCGGACCGCCTCCGCGTGGTAGGCATTGCTTTGCAGGACAACGTCGAGGACCTCATCGCGGAGGTCAAGCGGATGATCGACGGCGGGGTGCGCGCCGTCTGGCTGCCGGCCGCGACACTGCCGGGCGGGGTCTCGCCGGCCCATCCCGATCTCTATCCGATCTGGGACATGCTCGAGCAGTCCAATTCCCCGGTTCTCGCCCATGTCGGGGCCGACTCTGATTTCCTCAAGACCAATGCCTGGCGCAATGCCCCGGCTTTCCAGGGCTGGAAGGCGGGCGAGGAATTCCAGATGGATCCGTGGACGCTGTCCACCCTGCACCTACCGGTCCAGAATTTCCTGACCACCATGGTGTTCGGCGGCATTTTCGAAAGGTTCCCCGGCCTGCGTTTCGGCTCCTGCGAGGGCACCGGCCAGTGGGCCGCTCCACTCGGCCAGCTGCTCGACATGTGGCACGCCAACAGCCACAAGTTCACTTTCGGCGAGGGGTCGGAAGTGCTGCCGATCAAGCTGCGGCCGTCCGAATACATCCGCCGCAACTGCAAGTGGTCGCTGTTCGATATCGAGCGGGTC
The DNA here is from genome assembly GCA_964603645.1 of uncultured Novosphingobium sp. Classification (GTDB taxonomy): domain Bacteria; phylum Pseudomonadota; class Alphaproteobacteria; order Sphingomonadales; family Sphingomonadaceae; genus Novosphingobium. Next base: position 28,953 of record CAZRVW010000006.1, read on the forward strand.
GACGAATATATCTCGCAGTTCAACATGCCCGAGCTTTACTGCTACGCGAGCGACTATCCCCATCCCGAAGGTGGCAAGACGCCGATGCAGGACCAGTATGACAAGCTCAGCAAGTTCGGCGACGGCGTCGTGAAGCAGTTCTTCTGCGACAACGGCGAATGGCTGATGCCGAACTGAACGGCATGGCCGGAAGCAGGCTCGCGGAGGACGAACTGCGCTTCGACGGCAAGGTCGCGCTTGTCACCGGCGCGGGGCGCGGCATGGGGCGCGAACATGCCCTGCTCCTCGCCAGACGGGGCGCGAAGGTCGTGGTCAGCGATCTCGGCGTCGATCTCTATGGCAATGGCAGCGACAGCGGCCCGGCGCAGGAGGTGGTCGAGACGATCATGGCGGCGGGCGGCGAAGCTGTCGCCTGCACCGGGGACCTGGCCGATCTCGAAGGCGCACGCGCGGCGGTACGGCTTGCCCTCGATCACTTCGGACGCATCGACGCGCTCGTCCACAATGCCGGGTTCACGCTCGGTTCCTGCCCCTTCGGCAGCGAGGATCCCGCCCGGCTCGAGAAACTGCTGTCCATCAACACCCGCGCCGCCTTCGTCCTGGCGCGCCAGGCGTGGCCGCAGATGGAGCGGCAAGGGTCGGGGCGCATCGTCCTCATCGCCTCGACTGCGATCTACGGATTGGCGGGGAGCCTCCCCTACTCCATGGCGAAAAGCTCCTACATCGGCATGACCCGCAGTCTCGCCGCCGAGGGCGCGAAGCGCGGCATCAAGGTCAACATGGTCAGCCCGGCAGGCGCGACCCGCATGGCGGAAAACATGGCCGACGGCGAACTGAAGGAGCACTTCCTGCAGACGGCGCGGGTCGATCTGGTCTCGCCGCTCGTCGCCCTGCTGTGCCACGAGGCCTGCCCGGTCAGCGGCGAGCTGTTCGTTGCCGGCGGCGGGCGCATCGCGCGCACCGTGATCGGCGAGACGCGTGGCTGCATCGATCCCGACATGACAGTGGAGGATGTGCTCACGGCCATGCCGGAGATCATGGCCGAGAAGCCGACAGCCGAGCCGCGAACCACAGGCGAATCGCTCGGCCTGTTCCTTGATGCGATGGGCCTGAAGCTGAGCACCCCGCTTGCCGAAGCCGGAACGGTGAAGGCCGCCGGGGCAGCCGATCCCTAGTCGCCCTTGCGCGCACCCGGCGCCGTGATCCCGGCTTCGGCCAGGACATCGCCGGTATGCTCGCCCAGCCCCGGTGCGACGCTGGCCAGCCGCCACGGCGTCTTTTCGAAGGCATAGGGCGCGCCCGGATAGCGGACGGGGCGGCCAAGCTGCGGCTGGTTCATTGTCACCTGCATACCGCGCGCCCTAAAATGCTCGTCCTCGAAGGCCTCGTCAGGCGAATAGACGATGCCCACCGGGAGCCCCGCCCGCTGCGCGCTTTGGAAGAACTGGTCGGCAGTCATGCGCGAACTGGCGAAAGCCAGCGCCTCGCGCGCGGCGGAATAGATCGCCGTTATCTCGTCGTCGATGCCGACTTTCGTCAGGTCGAGCACCGGATGCTGCGTACCCATTTCAAGGAACACGGTTTCGGGAAAATCCGCATCCAGCCCGAGATCGCGGAACCATTTGAGGATCGTCTCGTATTGCCGGCCGGTACGCGGCGGCACGCCGGTGTTGACGTAGCGCCCGTCGGTGCACTCATATTGCGTCGGCATCGAGATGACCGAGCCGCAGTGCCGCCCGGTCTGGCGCATCACGGGTATTTCCGCCACCAGCCAGTTGTAGGACGCAAGCTCGGTCGTCACGTTCGCCGCCGCATTGAGCGAAACGTCGATCTTCTGCCCCAGGCCCGAAGTCTCCCGCTCGATCAGCGCGGTGAGCAAGGCCATGAAGGCATAATGCGCGCCGATCAGGAAGCCGTGCCCGCCCATCGGCCGGATTGGCGGCAGGCTGTGATCGTCATAGCCGCAAACCGCCGCGATGCCGCCGCTGGCGATGAGGGTAAGGTCCGTGGCTTCATCGCTGCTGCGCGGACCGTCCGGCCCGAACGGCGTGACCGAAACGTGGATCAGGCGCGGCAAGGCCCCGGTGAGCGCGGCATCGTCAAGCCCATGGCACGCCAGGACGCCGGGGTCCTCTGCTTCCACCAGCACGTCAGCGCCTTGCAGCAGCGCCAGCAGCGCCTCGCGCCCCTCGCCCTCGCGCCAGTCGAGCACCATGCCGCGCTTGCTGGTGTTGTAATGCCACCACGACAGGCTGCGCTCCGGGTCCGGCTCGTCACCCGCAAAGGGACCATGTCGCCGCATTGCCGCGCCTTCCGGCGGCTCGACGACGATCACGTCCGCGCCCATGTCGGCCAGGAGCTTGCCGACCTGCGCGCAGCGCTCGTGCGCCAGTTCGATCACGCGGATCCCGGCGAGCGCGCTCATACCACGCCCTCCGCCCGCAGCGCGGCAACTTCGGCCGCACCAATGCCGAGCAGCTCGCCCAGCACCTTTTCGGTATGCTCGCCAAGGCAGGGGCCGCCGCGCCGGATCTTCTGCGGCGTCCGCGAGAAGCGCACCGGCAGGCCATCGACCCGCACCTTGCCCATGGCGCTGTGCTCGACCTCGGGCCACAGGTCGAAGCCGTCATTCGCGTTGTCCTCGTCGATCCGCTCGCGCGCATCGCTCACGGCGGCGGCGGCAAGCCCTGCCTGCTGCAAGCGGCGTTCGAGCGCGAACTTGTCGAACCCGGCGCACCAGCCGTCCATCAGCGCATCGAGCACGTCCTGCGCGGCGACCCGCCTGGCCAGCGTGCGCCATCGCACCTGTCCTGACCACTCCTCGCCGATGACACCGGCAAGCCGCTCCCAGTCCGCGTCGTCGCGGCAGGCAATCGCGATCCACTGGTCCTCGCCTGCCGTGCGGTAGATGCCGTGCGGCGCCATCGCCGGCCACACGCTGCGGTTGCCCGCGGGCAGGCCAGCCTCGCGCGAGGTGCGGCCATTGACGCTGTAATCGAGCAGCGCCGAACCGTTGAGCGTCAGCGCCGCGTCGCAGCAGGCCATGTCCACCCACTGCCCCTCGCCGGTGCGCTTGCGGTGGAACAGGGCCATGAGGATCGCCATTGCCATGTATTGGCCGCCGGTGTGGTCCATGTAGCTGAAGCCCCAGCCCGCCGGTTCCCTGCCCGGAAGGCCGGACATGAAGGTGAGGCCCGAGACCGCCTGGACGATCGGCCCCCAGGTTTTGAACTGGCGGTATGGCCCGGAAAAGCCGAAACCGCAGTTCGAGACATAGATGATGTCGGGACGGATTTCCTTCAGCCGCTCGTAACCGAAGCCGAGCCGTTCCAGCACCCCGGCGGCGTAGTTCTCGGTCACGAGGTCGGACTTCGCAATGATCTGCTCGAGAATCTCGCGCCCCCTGGCGGTCTTGAGGTTGAGCGTGATGCCGAGCTTTTCGGTATTGTGGTTGTTGAACCCGCCGCCGAGATCGTGCCCGCGCCGCTCGTCCACATAGGGCGGCGTTCCGCGGACCAGGTCCCAGGCGCCGTTGTTGGTCGGATCCTCGATGCGGATGACTTCCGCCCCGAAGGCGGCCAGCCACTTGGTCGCGGCGGCCCCGGCAAGCTGCCCGGTGAAATCGCAGACCCGAATGCCCTTGAGCGCGCTCAACGCAGCACCTCCCATTGCGGGATCAGGAGATCGACGCCCGCCTTCTCGTCGCGCGCTTCCTCGAAGACGACGCGCACCGCATCGCCGATCCGCACTTCCCCGGGCGGGACGCCCACGGCATTGCCGACCACGAAAATGCCCGGCGCATCGTCAACGCTGACAAGCACGATCGCATAAGGGACAACGTCCTTCATCCCCGGATGGATCGGGTGATGATTGACCGCGACCGAGACGATCCTGCCCCTGCCCGCGCTTTCGAAATGGCCAAGTTCGAAGCTGCGGCAGGCCTTGCACACCTCTTCGGGCGGATGCTGGATCGTGCTGCACGTCGCGCACTGCTGGAGCATCAGCTTGCCACTGGTGAAGAAGGCGCGGTTCAGCCGGTCGATGCCGGGCAGGATCCAGTTGTCGCCAAGAACGCGCTTCATTGCGATGCTCCCAGAACCAGCGCGCTACCTGGTGCATAGCCCGGCCCGCCTACCACCAGCGCGTGCTCGACTTGGGCAACCTGGCAGGTCGATTGCCCGCGCACCTGCCGCACCGCTTCGTTGATCAGCCCGAAGCCATGGATGTAGGCCTCGGCAAGATTGCCACCGCTGGTGTTGAACGGCAGGCTCGCGTCCGGGCCTTCCAGCGCGCCATTGGCGACGAACTCCTCGATCCCCTCGGGCGGAGCGAAGCCCATCTCGGCCATGGCGATGAGGACCGATCCGGTGAAATTCTCGTAGAACTGGACCACGTCCATGTCCTGAGCCTTGAGGCCGGTGTAGTTCCACAGGTTCTGAGCGACCGGGCGGTAGAACGAGGAATCATGGTCGCGCGGTCGGTATTCGCCGAAAGACGGACCATCCCCCTGCACGGCGGCGGCGATGTAGGCGGGCCTGTTCGGCGCGTCCTTCGCCCGCTCAGCGCTGGTGACCACGCAGGCGGCAGCGCCGTCGTTCTCGGGGCAGCAATCGTAGAGGTGGAAGGGCGTCACGATCCAGCGCGAGGCGTGATACTGCTCGCGCGTTAAGGGTTTGCCGTGCATGGTCGCGCGCGGATTGCGCTGCGCATTGGCGTAGCAGGCAAGGGCAATGTCGCAGAGCGCCTCCTGCGACACGCCATAGCGGTGCATGAAGGCGGCGGTGCGCAGCGCGCATTGCTGCGCCGGGGTCATCAGGCCGTAGGGCAGGTTGAACGAGAGAGCGCCTGCCATCGCACTTACGCCGCCGGGATAGTTGGCCTGACCGAAACGGCCGAACTGGCCCTGGGCGATGGCCCGGAACACGACCACATTGCGTGCGTATCCCGCCCGCACCGCCGCATCGGCAAGCTGCATCGCCCCTGCAACGCTGTTGCCTCCGCCCGGCCAGGTCGTGGCAGCAAAGCGCAGGTTGTCTATGCCCAGCGCGGCGGAAAGCCGCGTCGGTCCGTTGCGGCTATCGCTGTAGGAAACGAAGCCGTCGATCTCGGAGATGGCGATTCCCGCGTCGGCGGCTGCGTTGATGATTGCGGTGATGGCAAGCTGGAACTCGGTGTCCGGAGATTCGCCGCGCCTGTAATAGATCGTCTCGCCGATCCCGCTGATCGCGCTCCTGCTGGACAAAGCGGCTTCCTTCCCTTGTTCGACCGGCTGTCGTCGCGCCGGAGAGCTCCGCAGGCGAGATGACAAGCACGGGTCTTGGCAATCGGCCCTGCGTCCTTCGGCATCGGCTCTTCCTTCAGACCATCATGTGCATGAGGTCTCCCACCGTGAGCTGGCGGGTATCGTCGTCCGGCCGGGTCATGCCGGCGGAACTGGGCGCCCTCAGGTCCAGCCCTACCGCCTGGGCGCGCAGCGCGCCGACGGTGGCATTCTCGCGGCCCGCCTTTTCCACCCCGTCGAAGCGCAGGAACCGCAGTGCATTGAGGTGAGTGATCTTGGCCACGTCCTCGTCGCTCACACCGGAAAGCTGGCCAGCCAGGAACTCGGGCGACTCCGGCCAGGTGCAGTCGGAATGGGGATAGTCACACTCCCATGCGATGTTGTCGATGCCGATGCGGTGGCGCAGGTCGATGCCGACCGGGTCGTCGATGAAGCAGGTCAGGAAGTGCCGCCGGAACAGCTCCTCGACCGTGAGGCCGCCAAGGTCGTCCTTCACCCACGGGCTGTGACGCTCCTGTATCCACTTGCATCGTTCGAGGAAGAACGGAATCCAGCCGATGCCGCCCTCGGACAGGGCGATGCGAAGGTCCGGATAGCGCTGCAAGCGGTTGGAGAAAATAATGTCGGTGGCGAAATTGGCCATGTCCAGGTTCACCATGGCCATGTAGCCGCTGTAGGGCGCATCGAGAGAATTGAACATCTTGCGAAAGCCGGTGCCGAGGTGGACCGTGATCGCACCGCCGACATCACAGACCGCGTCGAAGAACGGGTCCCAGAAACGGTCGTGGATGCTCGGCAGGCCGAGGCCGGTGACGTTCTGGCAGTAGTTGAAGTTGAAGCATCCAAGGTCCGCGAGGCGGCGGACTTCCGCCGCAGCCAGTTCCGGGTCCCAGTAGGGGATCTGTCCCAGCGGAATGAAGCGTTCCGGATAGGGGCCGCACCAGTCTTCCATATGCCAGTCGTTGTAGGCGCGCAGCACCGCCAGCCCCAAGTCCTTGTCCTCTACCTGGCTGAATTGCGCGCCATGAATACCGGGAGCCGTGGGGAAGCACAGCGAGGCGAAGGTGCCGTTGGCGTTCATGTCCATGATGCGGTCGTGCACATCGTAACAGCCGCTCCGCATCTGTTCGAAGCGGTTGGGCTCGAGCCCAAGCTCGTGCCGCTCCCGGCCCACGGTCGCGGCCAGTCCGATGTTCGGCGTTAGCTTGTCTTCGAAGACCCAGACCTGCGCGCCGTTCTTCTCGACTATCCGCGGCGCGCGATCCCTATACCTGGCCGGGATATGGCGGTCGTACATGTCCGGCGGTTCGACCATGTGATCGTCTACCGAAACAAGGATCATGTCATTCATAGCGACGCGCATTTCTGCCTCCATTTCCGCTGGGGTTGACGACCGCCGGAGCGGTGCGGCGCGCCGCCAGCTTTCGCGTTCACCCATACGCCTTGGCGGGGGCTAAACTCGGCCGCAAAGGCAGTCAATTTAATCTTACTTATCTATATTTCTTTTTGCGGTAAAGTGGTCTGATATTGCGTTCGGGGAGAGAGGCTCATGGCGGGAATACCACTTTCGGCAAATCAGGAATGGCGTGAAAACTGGCGTACCGTGCTTGCGGCAGCGTTCGGAATGTCCACTGGCGTCCTCTACCTCTATTCGGCCGGGACGCTGGTGATTCCCATCGAGAAGTCGACTGGATGGAGCCGCGCCGAAATCGGGATGGGCCTCACAGTCGTCACCATCATTACCGTGGTGATAAGCCCCCTCACCGGGGCCCTGATCGACAAGTTCGGCGCGCGGCCGCTGGCACTGTTCGGGATCACGCTTTTTCCGGCGGCCTTTGCCGCGATCGGCCTGACCGGCGACAGCATCGGAAGCTGGATCTTCCATTGGGCGCTGCTGGCCGTGCTCGCCTTCGGGATGTCGCCGGCGACCTGGACTTCGGCGGTGACCAACCTGTTCGACCGCAGCCGAGGGCTGGCGCTGGCTGTCACCATGAGCGGAATGGGCATCGGCTCGCTCACTATCCCGCTGGTTTCCCAATTGCTGGTGGAGGCGGTCGGCTGGCGCATGACCTTTTTCTGGCTCGGAGCTATCTGGGGCGGGATCGGACTGCCCCTCGTCTATTTTCTTTTGCGCGATGGACGCTCCGGGCCACGCGATTCCTCATTCAAGGAGACGGTCAGACCGCCCGGCCTGCCTTTGCGCGAATCGCTGCTTTCCCGGCAGTACTTCGCGATCCTCGGCGCGGCGCTGTGCTTCACTTTCGTGGCCATGAGCTTCGTCGTGTCGATCGTGCCAATCCTGGTCTGGCAGGGCGTCGATGCGACGCAGGCCGCCGCATTGGCATCGCTTTTCGGCATAACCGCGATCATCGGTCGTCTCGCCACCGGCTTCCTGCTCGACTGCTTCGATGCGCGCGTGGTTACGACCATAGCGATGGTCCTGCCGATCGCTGCGGTAAGCCTGCTCTGGTCGATGCCGAGCGTCATCACCCTTGCGGCCCTGTCCATCATGATCATGGGCTTTTCGCTCGGTGCGGAGGTCGATGCCATCGCCTATCTCGTCAGCCGGTATTTCGGCGTGAGGAACTATGCCTTGCTGTTCGCGATTTCGGGCAGCGCCAGCGCGCTCGCCACGGCATCCGCGCCGCTGGCATCCGGGCTGATCTATGACGCCACCGGGGGCTATAGCCTCCTGCTGGCGATCATGCTGTTCCCGTGCGCCATCAGCGCGATCGCCATTGCCACTTTGGGCCGACCGAAGGAATTCGGTTCCGGCTAATCCGCGTCGCAGGCGATCTCCATGCCGTAGATTTCGTAGCCTTCGATCATCTCGGCCCAGCCGAGGCTCGGTTCCCTCACGATCTGCAGACCGGGTGCAGCCAGCAGCGCCTGCAGGAATACCGCGCTTTCGTACATTGCAACCTGGTGCCCGGGGCAGCGGTGAACGCCGTCGCCGAAGGCGAACATCGAACCGCCCGCGCGCTGGGCGACATCCCGGTCTGGATCGATCGCCAGCGGACACTTGCCGACCGCGCTCTCGTCGATGTTCGAATCGCGCACGTCGACCTTGAACAGCGTGCCCGGCGGACAGGGTCCGTGTCCGGGCACTTCGATCTCCGCCGTCGAGCGGCGGGCGAGCACGCCGAGTATCGGTTCCAGCCGGAGGATTTCCTCGAGGATCAGAGTCTGTTGCTTGCGGTCTGCCTGCATGAATCGTTCGCACAGCGCCTCGTCGCCCATCAGGTGCCAGAAGGCGACGACGATGAATTCCTTCGTCGTTACCATGCCCGCGCCCGCATAGGTGAGGCATTCCGAGAGGATCTCCAGGTTCGAGTAGTTCTCGTCGATCAGGTGCGAGATCACGTCCTCGCGGCGCTGACGCCGCCGTTCGCGCACCGCGGGCCGCACATCGTGGTATTCGAACTTCTTGAAGCGGACCAGCGTCTTGAGATTCTCGACGAGGACCTTGAAGCGGTTCGAGCGATCCTTGCTGCCGCCCCCGATCAGGGCCATCAGGCGGTCGGCCAGCTTGTCCGGCTCGCTTTCGGTAAGCCCGACGATCTCGGCGGCGACCGCCGTCGCCATCTCCATCGCGATCTTGCCAAGATCGGCGCGCCCTTGCCTGCGGAAGCGGTCCACGAGCCGGCTTGCGGTCGCCTCCATCAGGTCGAGATAGCGGGTAGTCACGACCCTGGGCGCAAAGAAGCGTGCGGTGGCGGCGCGGTACTTGCGGTGTTCCGGCCCGTCGAGGACAATCACCGGCGGGCGCGTAATGCTGATCACCTGGTCGATTTCGGCCGTGAATCCCGCCTGGCGTACCTTGTCGCTGCGCAGCACCGTCTTGGCCCCCGCCGCCTCGCGGACCAGCACCACTTCGGGCGAGTGGTCGCGGTGTGCATAGGCGATCGCAGCGGTCTTGCGCGGATCCGTTTCCCCGCCTGCCGCCGGGCAGGCGCCGTGCTCCCGGATCCTTGTCTGTGCCTGCAAGTCCTGTCCCTCGCTGCTAGATGATGGCATCAACCCGCATTCCGATAGCGCTTGCGATGTCGCGCGATCAACTATAGCAAGTTAGTCAAAAAGTATAGATATGTTTGGAGCCCAAGGCGCTTTCCGGGACGATGAACCGTCTCACGGGGGCGGATGGTAAGAGGATGACAACGGGCATTGCGGGACAGACCGTGATCGTCACCGGCGCCGGCTCCGGCATCGGCAAGGCGCTGTGCGAGCGGTTGCTGGCCTCCGGCGACAATGTCGTCGCGGTCGATCGCGACCTTGAAGTGTTGGGCTGGGCACAGGAGAGCGACAGGCTCGTCGCTGTCACCGGCGACATAGCCACCGAGGAAGCTAACGCGGCAATGGTCGCGGCGGCAGAGAAGAAGTTCGGCCGGCTCGACGGCGTCGCGCTAAACGCCGGGATCAACATGAGCGCGGCGATTGAACAGCAGACGATGGAGCAGTTCGACGAAGTGATCCGCGTCAACCTGCGCGGCCAGGTGCTCGGCATCAGGGCCGCGCTGCCAGCACTGGAGCGCGCAGGCGGAGGCTCGATCGTGCTCACGTCCTCGATGGGCGGCCTTGTCGGAATGGCATGGCGCTCAGCCTATGGCGCGGCCAAGGCGGCGCTGGTGAACCTCGCACGCACCGTCGCGATGGAAGTCGGCCACAAGGCCATCCGCGTAAACGCGGTCTGCCCCGGCCCAATCCTTACCGGCCTGAGCGCCGGGGTCGAACAGGCGTGTCCGGATCTCTACCGCTTCTTCACCCAGTCGACGGCGCTCAAGCGCTTTGGCGAGGCAGATGAGGTCGCCGCCGTGATCGCGTTCCTTCTCGGGCCGGGATCGTCGTATATCACCGGAGCCGCCATCCCGGTCGATGGCGGGGCCATTGCCGGCAACAACATGGAGTTTCACATCACATGAGCGAACATCGCCGGGTCATCATCATCGGCGCGGGGCCGGGCGGGATCGCCATGTCGCACGCCCTGCTCGAAGCGGGAATGAGCGATTTCATCGTGCTTGAAAAGGCGGACGAGCCGGGGGGCACCTGGCATCATAATCGCTATCCCGGTGCGGAATGCGACGTGATGTCGCACCTTTACTCCTTCTCCTTCGCCCTCAACCCCAACTGGTCGCAGCGCTATGCGCGCCAGCCGGAAATCCTCGCCTACATGAAAAAGGTGGTGTCCGATTTCGGGATCAGCCCCCACGTGCGGCTGTCGGAAGTGGTGAAGGCGCTCAACTGGGACCAGGGCCGGTCGCAATGGCGGGTCCGGTCGGACAAGGCCGAATATACCGCGGACATCGTCGTCAGCGCCGTGGGCATGTTCAATTCCCCCGCCATGCCGCAGATTGCCGGAATCGAAACCTACCAGGGTCGGCTGATCCACACCGCCGACTGGCCGGAAGGCGACATGCTCGATGGCCTGCGGGTCGGCGTCATCGGCTCGGCGGCAAGCGCGGTCCAGCTCATTCCCGAGATCGCGCAGACGGTCAGCCACCTTACCATCTTCCAGCGGACCCCGATATGGGTCATGCCCAAGGATGACCGTCCCTACACGCCCGAGGATCTTCGCACCTTCGCCGAGGATCCCCAGGCCATGTCCAACCTCCGCGCTGAAATCGCCGCGAGGGTCGATCGCTCCGTCCTGTTCGACGATCCGGACATGCGCGCGATCGCGATGGAAGGGGCGGAGAGGAACATTTCAGTCGTCAAGGATCCCGAGGTGCGCAGGAAGCTGACGCCCTGGCTCCCCTACGGCAGCCGCCGCCCCATCGTCTCGAACTACTATTACCCCACGTTCAATCGCGACAATGTCACGCTGGTCACTGAGGCTGTGGTAAATTGCGAGCCCAATGGCGTGAGGACAGCGGACGGAACGGTGCACGAACTCGACGCCGTCGTCTGCGCCACGGGCTTCACCACTTCGCGCTATGCCTCGGTCATCGACATCACCGGCAAGGACGGGCGCCGTCTGGCGGACGACTGGTCCGGCGATCCTAGCGCCTTGCTCGGCATCATGGTCCCCGGTTATCCCAATTTCTTCATGATGTACGGGCCGAACACCAACAACGGCTCGATCCTTACCATGCTGGAATCGCAGGCCGAATTTATCGTCAGGCAAATGGAGGCCATGGACCGCGGCGCAATTGCCGAGCTGGACGTGCGCCCGGAGGTCGCCCGCGCCTACAACGAGGAACTGCAGCAAAGGCTGGACGAGGTGGAAGTCTGGCAGGCCCAGCCAGATGGCTATTATCGCGGCAAATCCGGTCGGATCGTCACGCAATGGCCCTCGACGATGCGGGAATACGATCAGCGTCTGAAGGCCGTGGGACCGGAGGTCTTCAACACGATTGCCCGTATCAACGCCTAGTTAGCGAGCACTTGCCGGGTTCATCGCGGGCATCCCGGGGTCGTCCCATCGATCCGTTTCATTTCCGGTCCGCCGCGTGGCGCGGCAGGTTGGTTGACTGGGCGCCCGGAGCGACGAAAATCGTCTGGAAGCCGCGCGCATATACTCCGTCCCGATCCGCGAACGTGCATTCTGCCGTCGCGTTCCCGATCCCGGCCATATGGGTCACGGCGTCGAGCAACAGCCACTCGCCGACGGGCATCCGCAATAGTTGGAGCTCAATCTCCCGTAGCAACTTCAAACAGTCCTCATCACTATGCCGCTTGCGTGCCATCTCATGCTCCTTCCTCGAAAACACAGTGGCACAGTTCTAGGGGGCTAAGACAGCTGGCCCGGCCAATGCCAAAATAGCGGCAAGTCTTCGACACCTGGCCTGTTCGTTCGGCGTGCTGAAGCACCCGCAACTTACGCTGAATCTCGCGTTGAACTTCCTTCGTCATTCCAAACACCTCCTGCCCAATCAGGGCCATCATAAAGGTGTCTCGCGAGCCACGGCATGGCTACACATTCCTGGCTAGCAATTTTATAGGACATCGCCCGTTCCGCCGAACAGCAGGCTGCGAACCTGAACCAGATCAATTCCGCCATCACGGACATGGACCGCATGACTCAGCAGAACGCCGCCATGGCCGAGCAAT
>CAZRVW010000007.1:0-40884 GCA_964603645.1 uncultured Novosphingobium sp.
CAACTTTGTCGAGCCACACTAAGAACACCACACAGATACACAGCGCCACACAAAACACCCACAACCAAATGAAGGACCGCAGTACAAGTTCACACCACCCCACTACAAGCGGCGAAATCAACGACGCGGACGTCACCATAACGACGGATTACCAGGCAATCCTGCCAATGGCGCGGCTGGTCTACTCACCGGACAACGCGGACCTTCGGAAGAGTCATGCCGATAAGCATCCGTCCCGGATTGACGGAGACATATCCAAAGTGCCACCCTATCTGGGCGAGTTGCATAACCGCCTTGCGGTAGTGACCGCATAGGCACCGCCGCATTCGCAACCTTGGGGGCGACCGAAACCCGGCAGCGCCTCTCCCCCTTTGATTGTCCGCGAAACAAGCAAAGTCTCACGAGCCATGGTCATGCGCGTTCCGCGCCCATCACGGTATTCTTCGGCGGCAACTGCACGTTGAAGAGGCTTGCAGCCATGAAGCCGCCGTCCACCGCCAGCGTCTGACCTGTCACATAGCTCGACATGTCGGACAGGAAGAAGGTGATGGCCTTGGCGATCTCATCCACCGTACCACGCCGCTGCATGGGAATTTGCGCCATGTTCTTGCGCTCGGCCTCCGCGCCGCGATCCGGCAGGCGCGGAGTGACGATGCCGCCCGGCGCCACGCAGTTGATCCGGATACCTTGTCCGGACCATTCCACCGCCATGGATTTTACGAGATGGATCAGCCCGGCCTTTGCCACGCCATAGGCCGCATGATTCGGCGCAGAGCGCAAACCGTCGACCGATGCCACGCAGACGATCGATCCTGGCGCACCACGCTCCAGCAGCGAGCGCGCAACCTCGCGCGCTGCGACGAAGAAATAGCGCACGTTGCGATTGAGATCCGCGTCCCATGTTTCCCTTTCGAGTTCGAGCAGGGATGCCCACCCGGCCATCCCGATCACAGTCGCCATGCCATCGAGCGGGCCGAAATCCGTTTCCACCTTCCTGATGGCGGCTACCAGCGCATTATCGTCAAGCACATCCACCCCGATCGACGTCGCCGTTCCTCCAACGTCGCGCACTGCCATTGCCACGGTTTCGGCGCGCTCCGGCACCAGATCGGCTACAGCGATATGCGCGCCCTGCTCGGCAATGCGCTTGACCGTCGCTTCGCCCATGCCCTGTCCTCCGCCCAGTACAAGGATTTTCCTGCCTTCCAGCCCAAAAACCGAATCCATGTTTCCATCCTCTCGCTCTCTACTTCCAAGACCGGCTGCAACTGCTGTCTCCGCTAGCCGCCATATGAGTTATAGGGTCGAACGTACCGCCGACGAAATGACGCAAGGGCTCGCAGGCTCCCGAGGAGATGATGGGAGAATCCAGGCCAATGCGCTCGCTGTCTCGATGGTCTTTTACAATCAAGCCAATTGCACGAAATAGGTATTTATATATAGCATGATCCGCACAAAGGTCGTGCCCGCCCTGCGCGACGACGTGAGATCTGGAAGGCAAGGTTGATCAGCGTGAATACTGATGGCGACTCCCGAACAGATGATCGAGATAAGACCGCATCGCACGAGGTGGATCGGTCCAGCGGCCTGAAAGGTCGTGACACCACGGTCGCCGCGCCGACCGTGGTGGCCCCCGAAGTACGCGATCTTGATGAACTTGCGCGGCAACTTGGCGGCTGGCTGGGCGACAAGATGCCCGAGGCCCGGGAAATCAGCATTTCCAATCTCAGCTATCCGCTGGGCGCCGGAATGTCGCACGAAACGATCCTGTTCGATGCGCAATGGCGCGAGGACGGGGCGCCGCAGCAGCGCGGCATGGTGGTGCGGATCAAGCCTACCGGCCTGCCCGTTTATCAGGACGACATGTTCGACAGGCAATATGCGCTGATCAAGCTGATGCACCGTGCCGGCGCGGTGCCCGTGGCCGAGCCGCTCTGGTTCGAGGCCGAGGGCGGCCTGCTGGGCGCGCCATTCTTCGTCATTGAAAAGGTCCATGGCCGCGTTGCCGTGAGTTATCCGCCCTATTCTAAGCAGGGCTGGCTTTTCGATTCCGCGCCCGCCGACCGGCGCAGGACATGGGAAGATGCGGTGCGTAATCTCGCGCTGATCCAGACCGTCCCTGTCGCGGAGGCAATGTTCCTCGACAGGCCGGGAACGTTCAGCGAGAGGTTCGATCAGGAGCTAGACCGCTGGTCCCGCTATCTCGATTGGATCGACCCCGATTTTGGACTCAGGCTCTTGCGGACACAATTTGATCGCCTGCAGGAACAACGTCCGGCAAACCGCCCGGAAGGGATCGTCTGGGGTGACGCGCGGCTCGGCAACATGATGATCGGCAATGACTACAAGGTCGTAGCGGTGATGGATTGGGAGCAGCCCTCGCTCGGCGGTGCGCTGCATGATCTGGGCTGGTGGCTCTATTCGGACCACTTGCAGACTACCGGCCGGGGCCTCCCCCTACTAGAGGGGATGGGCAGCCGGGATGAAACCATCGCGCTCTGGAGCAAGACTTGCGGCAAACCGGCCGACGATATCGAATGGTATGAGGCCTTTGCCGCTTTCAAGATGGAGTGCTTGCGCTATCGCATGGTGGACCTTGACGGCCGCATGCCCTCCGTGGTGTCGGAAGAACCCGGCCATCGTACCAAGCGAATGCTGGACGCGCCCTATAGCTAAAGGCGGCCCCGTGATTTGAACCAGTGCGGTCTGCAAACATTGGAGAGACTGAGTTGAGCATCAATTTCGTCCTTAACGAAGAGCAGGTGCAGTTGCGTGACAGCGTGCGCCGATGGTCGGCCGCCAATGGTATTTCGGCCAGCAAGCGCGGATCGGACCCTGCCCTTTGGTCAGAGCTTGTCGAGCTGGGTGTGACCATGGCGGGCTTGCCCGAGGAACTGGGCGGTATCGGCGGCGACGCGCTCGATCTGGCGGTGATTGCCGAAGAGCTGGGCCGCGAACTGGTGCGGCAGCCGTTTGTCGACATTGCGGTGGCGGCTGCGCAGATCTTGCTCGAGGTTGCGCCCGACCGCCTCGAGGCAGTCATCGCCGGCGAGAGCCTGCCGATGCTCGCTCATGACGAGCCGGGCGCTCGCGGCATGCTCGACTGGGTGCAATGCAGCGCCGACAAGACCGCTGACGGATTCGTACTCAATGGCAGGAAAACCGGCCTGCTCGGCATTGATCATGCCGATGCGCTGATTGTATCTGCCAGGATCGACGGCGAGCTTGCGCTCTTCCTTGTGCCGGTCGAGGCCATGCACCTGATCCGTTATGAAGCGCTCGATGGGCGTTCAGGCGCAACGGTTGTCCTGTCGGATGTGCCCGTTCAGCCCGAGGCGTTGCTCGAAAAATCACATCGCGTCTTGCCCGTGCTCAGCAAGGCAATGTCCTATGCGCATGTCATCGCTGGCGCCGAAGCGCTGGGCGCCATGCGCGGCGCCTTCGAGGCGACTCGAGACTATGTGGCGATCCGAAAGCAGTTCAAGCAGCGGATCGGAGATTTCCAGGTCATCCGTCACGTCCTGGCCGACATGCAGACCGAGATTGAACAATCCCAGTCGCTGATCTGGCGCGCGGTCGCCGCCCTGTCCGATGATAATGAGCGGGAGAGCTTTGCGGCAGCGGTGAAGGTGAAGGTATCGCGCGCAGGAAGGTTCGTAGGTGACAAGGGAATCCAGCTACACGGAGGCGTCGGCATGACCGATGAATATGCCGTTGGTCAGTATTACAAGCATTTGCTTGTATACTCGCTGCGCCATGGCACCCCCGAGGATCACCTTCGCCGGTTCGCCAGCGATATGGGTGCTGTTGCACAGGCAGGATAGCGCCATTGGATGGTGTGACCAACCAGTCGCGCTCCTTGGGGAAGCTTCGTCCGACGCGGTGTTGGATCGATAAGCGAAGAACCGTTACCGATGGGCGTGCCGACGAGACGACTTGACTTCAGGCCGCAGCCATCGCCTCGTCGTCCAGCTGGGCAATCCGGCGGCGCAGGTCGCTTGGTGTGGAAAAGACCACGCGATCATGCATGGCCCGCTTGAGAAGCAGGTGCAGCGGATATTCCCAGGTATAGGCGATGCCGCCATGGCACTCGACTGCCTTGCGCCCGGTCTTTACCGCCATGTCGGTCGCATGGGCCTTTGTCAGCAGTGCCGAACGATGGGCGTCGGGTGCCTTGCGATCCCAAGCGTGGGCCGCGAACCACGCCGGGAAATGCGCGGGGCCTATGTCCACCGCCATTTCGGCCAGCTGATGCTGCAGCGCCTGGAACGAGCCGATTAGCTGATCGAACTGCTTGCGGGTCTTGGCGTAGTCCACCGACATGGCCAGCACCGCCTGCCCAGCCCCGGCCGCATCGATAGCGGTTACGACGACCAGCGCGTCGTAGAGGCGCCACGCCCCCTCCTTGCCTGAAAGGGATTCCAGCGCACTGCCTGCGGCCGAAAGCGTGGCGAGCGGACGAGAGAGATCAAGCGGCGTCTCGTCGGGCCGGAATGCATCCGGTCCGACTTCGGCGATGGCGAGGCCATCGCACGTTCCGATCACCGCCAGTCCGCCGCTGCGCAGCTGGCGCACATTACGCTTCTCAATAAGCCCCTGGCTGCTGTTGGCCTGCCAGCTGTCGGGCTCCCATCTCTCCTCGCGCAGCGCGAATGTCGCGGAGAGTTCGCCTGACAGCAATTGGGGAAGCCATTTGTCGCGCTGCGCGTCGGTGCCAAGTTCGGCTATGGCCCAGGCACACAGCGCGTTGTCTATCGCATGGCCAGGTGCCGCAAAACGGCCCATCACGTGCGTTGCGGCGGCAATGGTGAGTAGGCCCATGTCAAGTCCGCCATGCCCTTCGGAGACGAGCACCATCGGCAGACCGAACTCTGCCATCATGCTGTCAACCTTGTCCTCCAGGACTCCTACCAACGAAGAATCGCGCGCAATCGCGTTCAAGTCGACCAGGTCGGTCAGGGCACGTTCTATCGAATTGCAAAGCTGCTTCTGGTCGTCTGTCAGATCGAATAGCATGGGCTCATCCCTTCGCCGGGCGAGGCAGCCCGAGCCCGCGCTGGGCAATCACATTGCGCTGGATGTTCGACGCTCCGCCCGCGATCGACAATGCGAGCGCGCCAAAGATCTGGTTCAGCCAACGCGCTCCGGAATGATCTCCCTCTTCTGGAAACGCGAGAGCGTCCTCGCCGATGATTTCGCTCGCCAACTCCGCAATGCGCAGGCCGATCTCGGTGGCCGCCAGCTTGTTGGTAAGACCGTGGATGCCCGGCGACTCTCCAGCAAGGTTGCAGGTCATCTGATAGTAGCCCGAATACATCTGGGCGCTGACGTGACCCTCGATTTCCAGAATGCGGTCGCGGATCACCGGATCGTCGATCATCGCCTTGCCGTTGCGGGTCTTCGTTCGTGCCAGGCGAACCAACGATTCGAACAGGCGCAAGCTGCGCACTCCCCCAATCGAATTACGCTCATGCTTCAGGGTTGTGCGGGACACATTCCAGCCCTTCCCGCGTTCGCCCACGATCCAGTCTGCTGGCGTAGTTACATCGTCGAGAAACACTTCACAAAATTCGGAATGGCCGCTGATCTGGTGAATGCGCCGGATCGTTACGCCCGGCTGGTCGAGCTTGAGCAGCAGGTACGAAATGCCCTCATGCTTGTGCGCGTCCGGCTCGGTCCGCACGAGAGCGAACATGTGGGTACATTCATAGGCGCGCGTGGTCCAGATCTTGTGTCCGTTGATATGCCACTGACCATCGCGCAGTTCGCCTCGCGTCGATAGCGATGCCAGGTCGCTTCCGGCATTGGGCTCCGAATAGCCCTGCGCCCAGCGAATCTCGCCGCTCAGCGTTCCAGGTATAAATTTTTCCTTCTGCCATTCGGCGCCGCGCTCAAGAAGGGTCGGGGCGACCATCGTCACGCCGATCCCTTCGTATTCCATCGGCGCCCTGGCGCGTTCGAAACATTCACGAATAATTTGCGCGCGCATGACATCGACCGGCTGCTCACTGCCACCCAAGCTTCTTGGAAAGCCGCGATACAGGTATCCCTGTTCGGTCGCGAGCGCTCGAAACCGGCGTACATGGTCCGCCTTGCCGGCAGCATCCGCAGCAGTCGGCTTGCGCCAATTCTTCCGAAGGAATGCGTCCACCTCCTCGGCGAACTGCTGGTGCTCCGCCGAATATTCGAGTTCCATCAGCGTCTCACAATCTCGCCATCAAGGGTGGCCACAATGGCCGGACCCTAGTCACGAGAATTAGATACCGCAATAGGAACAAAGATATTGGAGATCGTCCGGATCGCCACGGTCCGTCCTGACAAACGTGAATCTGTTCCTCAGCCCTCGGCGATACTTGGATCGGAAGAATCGATAGAATTGAGCTTTCCGGCTGGCCCGCCTTGCGCTGACATACTCGCGACCGGCCCCCCTTCTCGTCGGCCCGTCAAGCATTCCAGGCTAGGCCTCACTGCGACCAAATTCAGGGCAAGATACGTGAGCGGCGAGAAGCCCGTCCTGGTCTCTGTCTTTCCTTCAACCGAATTGTGCGGTTAAGGGTTGAGGTCGGGCTGGAAGCACCGACGCGCTCATGCTGCCTGAGATCCTCCAACATCCAATCCATCACGATTGCAGAGCATCGCTTTGTCATCAGAACCGCTAACTCTTCATCGCCTTCGAGAATTGCCGCAGCCATCTTATTGCGCAGCTGTTGGTATTGCTCGATCCGCTCCTCGTGATGGGCATATACGTCGACACCTCGAGCGACCTGCGCCACGAGGTCATATAAAATGTTGAGAAAAAGAGAAAACACATTGCTTCCCGAAAGATCGGCAATCAACTCGCCAAAGTGCCGTTCCGATTTCAGGAAAGTAATGTAGTCGTGGACTTCATTCGGTGCTCGATTTTGTTCCAGCTCCAGGAACTCGCGCAGCGGCTGCTGTTGCTCCGGATCCTGATTTTGCGTGGCCAGTTGCGCGATTTCCACCCGGATCGGTGCAATAGCGTCTATCAGTTCAACCATGTTGGCGCCACGGAAACGCAAGTAAATCGAGGCCATCCGCGCGGCTGCGGTGCTATCCGGAGCGGATGCAAAGTATCCTCCCTTCGGTCCGCGCTTAACGTAGATCAATTGCTCATGTGCAACCAAAGCGGCTGCTTGCCGAAAGGTCGGTCGGCTCACGCCTAGATGAAGCAACAATTCCTCTTCAGATCCCAGCAGACCCTGATCGCCAACCCTGATTGCAAGTTTCCGAAGCGCCTCGGCAGCAATTTGCACGGCCGAAACATCATCCTGTGTGGCCTGCACACTTCGCGGCGCGACGCCCTCATTTCCAAGCTTTTTTCTATTCATCGGGATTCGTTAGATTGAGTGCCGGAACCAATCAACAGTTTTTGGTCCTTGCAAAGGTATGTGCAGTCGCTCAGGCAATCTGCCATGATAGCGTTCGCCATTCGCTTGACGTGCGCGCAGCTTGGAAATAGCGCCTTTTCATGTTCACGAAAGCTGTACATCATTTCGCAGGAAGGATGATGACGAGTGTCTGACGACGGCCTGGTTCGTAATCGCATTACCGACGAATCCGTAGCGCTAATGCGCCGGCGGATCGGCTACCCCAATCCGACAGTACGCGCTGGCGCGATCGACGATCCGTGGAACATGGTCGCGTCAGCCGACGCCATTCGACGGTTTGCGATCTGCATCGGTGACGACAACCCATTATTCACCGATACCGACTACGCGGCCAGAACGCGCTGGGGCGAAGTGATCGCTCCGCCGGGATTCGAAAAGTCGATGGGTATCAATCGCAATCCTGTCATGGACCCGGAAGAGTTCAAGGAGACGCGCAAGGCACTGCGAGGCATCCAGCTATATCATTCGGGCGGAGAGAACTTTTACTACGCACCGATGAAAGAGGGCATGAGGCTCTACAGGTCGCGATGGGTGAAGGACGTTCAGGAGAAAAATTCTCAATTCGCCGGACGCTCGGTGATCGTCTCGAATGGACTCCAGTTGTGGGATCAGAACGATCAAGTCGTTGTCGACGGTATCGACTGGTTCGTACATACTGAACGCGGCGGTGGCGACAAGAGCAAGAAATCATCGCGTCCGAAGGAAGAACCCGCTTTCTACACGAATGAAGAGATCGCCGAGATCGAGGCCGCCTATGACGCAGAATATGTACGTGGCGCCGACACTCTTTATCTGGAAGATGTGAAAGTCGGCCAGAAGCTTCCACGCATGGTGAAGGGTCCGCTGACTATCACCGACCTCATCAACATCCATATGGGCGCAGGATGGTTCCTTTACGGCAATTGGCCGAATCGGCTGGCCTATGAGAACCGCAAGAAATTGCGCGGCTTCTACAGCCGAGATGAATTCAACTCGTGGGACACGATCCAGCGCGTACACTGGGACAAGGATCTCGCAGAAAAGGTCGGGGTGCCGATGATGTACGATATCGGTCCCCTACGGCAGCTTCATGTCAGCCATTATCTGACAAACTACGCCGGCGACGACGCCTGGATTCACCGTATCCGTTTCGAGTTCCGGCGATTCAATTATATCGGCGACGTGACCTGGCTCGAAGGCGAGATTACCGACGTCCGCGACGATGCGGAGCTCGGACCACTCATCGAAGTCAGCATGACCGGAACGAACCAGCGAGGCGGTGAAAACATCCGCGCGACCGCCACGATTCTCGTCTCCTCGCACAAGAAGGGCAAGCCGAAGTTGCCAGCCGCACCGCCGTTGACACCGCATCGTTCCTGACCGGCGATGTCGGCGCCCGACAATGGCGAGTCTGCCGACATCCATGCCGAGCACGGTCCTGCCAGTTGAAGAACTGCGTGCTCGCGACCGGGAAGCGAGATTGGCTACCTTTCCCGCACACGACGAACCTTGGCTAGCGAACCTTCCTCGAACGAGCGGCCAACAAGGAATGAGAATTATAAGCCGCGCATGATATCGTTGCCGATAAGGTTGCGCTGTATCTCATTGCTGCCGCCGTAAATCGTCATCGATTTCTTGAAAAGATAATCCGATGCAACGCCGGGTGCCTTGTCCGATCCGGGCAGTTCATCCGGAAAGCCGAACTTGTAGGTTTCCTCGGCGTAGTAGGGCAATGCATCGTCACCCAATGCACCGATCATCAGCATGCCGATCTGCTGGATCAATTCCGAACCCTTGATCTTGAGCATGGAGGGCAATGAGAAATTGCGTCCCTCGACTTCGGCTTCCTCCTCGGCGAGCGTTCGTGCAAGCGTGGCTCGGTGCGCGAGGAACTCGATCTCCAGCTCCGCCAACCGCGAAGCGAAGTGCTCGTCATCGCAAAGCCGGATATTGCCACGATATGTATTCTGAGCAACTTCGCGGGCACGGCGCAGGAGATTGGCGCAGCGCCCCACTTCGGCATTGAAGGTGCGCTCATGGACCAGCGTTTCCTTCGCATAGGTCCAGCCCATATTCTCCTCGCCTACGCGATTTTCGACAGGGACCCGGACATCTTCGAGGAAAACCTGATTGAGCGAATGACGACCGTCAATCGAGATAATCGGTCGTACACTGATGCCTAGCGACTTCATGTCGACCAGAATCATTGAAATGCCCTCCTGAGGCTTGCCCTCGAAGCGCGTGCGCGCCAGCAGGAACAGCCAGTCGGCCTGATGCGCGTGCGACGTCCAAATCTTGGTGCCGTTGATGACATACTCGTCGCCGTCGCGAACGGCGGCAGTCTTCAACGAAGCAAGGTCCGATCCTGCCTCGGGCTCTGAGAAGCCCTGGGCCCAGAATTCGACCCCGTCGCGAATCCTGGGGAGGAAGCGTGCCTTCTGCTCGGGCGAGCCATGGGCGATGATGATCGGACCGGTCAGGAACGTACCCTGCGGAGAGAGTGCCGGCGCTCCCGCCAGATAGCATTCCTCATCAAAGGCGTGCCGCTGCGCGATCGTCCATCCCGGGCCACCATATTCGACCGGCCAGCTCGGAACCGACCAGCCGCCTTTCTTGGCGAGCACGCGGGTCCACTGTTCGATGTCCTGGCGATCCTGATGATAGCCGAGCGCTGTCCGCTCGGCGAGATCGCGAGGAAGGTGTTCTGCCAGGAACGCTCTTACCTCTGCCCGAAATTCAGCGTCAGACTGTTCCAAAACTCAATCTCCTGTTCGTCGATCTTCATCGCCCGTGGTCGACAAGATCGACAAGTGATCTGAAGCATTGGCGAGGACCGCACATGCGTGAGCTTTGCACATTTGCGGAATGCCGGAATATGCTTCGCAAGGCCGGTTCACATAGGCATTTCGGCAACGCGCTTGTAGATCCGGAATTCGAGCGTGCGTTCTGCAAATCGCCAGCCAGCCTCAGTCCGACGATATTTGTCATCATATCGGCCGACGACCATGACGAATCCGGGCCCCTCCTTGCGCTTGCTGTATTCGACGATGTCGCAGATACCGGTCGCCGTATCGCCATCCACGACGATATTGGCAGGCTGGGCCATCTGGGTCATGTATTCGCTGCGCTCCCACGCCATGCCGATGAGCTTGACGATTTCGTCAGATCCACGAAGCGGACCAGCGCCGGGCTGAACGGCCTCCGCCAGGCCATAAACCACTGCGTCGTCCAGGAACGTCGCCTGCAGCGCCTTGCCGTCCATCGCGCCGGCGGCTGCCGCGTAGGTGAAAATCAACTCCCGGATATCTTCCTTGTCGTTCCGACTACCAATCATGCGTCTTCTCCTTCTGTCCGAGCAATTCGCAGTCTCGGTAGATCGGCAACGCCTTCAGAATCGGCTGCCGACAATTCTGTATCTCTTTATCGCAAACGGTCGCGCGTCAAGATTGACTTGGCGGTACCCGCGCCATATTCAACGTCCACGACGCCACACGCTATCTCGGATCTGCACGAATCTTCGCGATCAAGTGACAGGAATTGCGTCCGGTATCCGGACTGCTATCTGGAAGACGATCGGAACAGGGATCAGGGGCCAGCAGGGCAAGCGTACGGGCGGACAAAGGACAGCAAGCGAGAGGATAGGCGAACATGGACCTTCAATTGCAAGGCAAGCGCGCCTTCGTGAGCGGCGCGAGCGGCGGCATTGGACGGAGCATCGCCCAGGTGCTTTCCGAAGAGGGATGCTCGGTGGTCGCCCATGGCCGCGACAAGACCCGAACCGAGGAGACCGCCCATCTGATCGAGAAGGCAGGAGGCAAGGTCGTTGTCGCAATCGGCGACCTCGCCACTGATGAAGGTTGCCGCTCGGTAGCCGACCTGTCGCTCGATAGCCTCGGCGGTATCGAGATCGTCGTGAACAATGCGGGTGTCGCCATTCGCAAGGACGCTCCTGCCTGGAGCGAAATTCCTCCGCAAACCTGGATCGACAGCTATCAAGTCAATTTCCTGTCGAGCCTGCGCATGTCGCAGATGTTCCTGCCGTCGATCAAGGAGGCCGGATGGGGCCGCTTCATCAATATCTCCTCGGTTTCCGCGACGAAGGTTCCCGCGCTCCATGAATACGGTGTCGCGAAGGCAGCTTTGAACAAGCTGACGGCGGACATGTCCAAGGACGTGGGCAAGTATAACGCGACTGCGAACGGAATCATGCCAGGCATCATCATGACGCCAGCAATCGAGGAATATCTCAGGGTGACCGCCCAGCGCATGCAATGGACGGGTGATCAGGCCGAGATCGAGCGACGCTACTTCACCGAGATGGCGCCGCAGTCCGTGACCCGGATGGGCCAGCCGATCGACATTGCCGGCATGGTCGTCTTCCTCGCTAGTCCGTGGGCAAGCTACGTCACTGGCGTGACGTTCCGTATCGACGGTGGTTCCAACCCCAACTCGCAAGGGTGATGGTTTGCACGAAGTGCATAGAAGTTTGCATCTTCGCGATTTCCCGCGAACGTTGGCTGCCTCGCCAGCCAGTCAGCGACCCACTCCGGTAATGAAGGTTGAAGTCCATGTTCGATCTCTACATTGAACGTACGCCGGCCGTCTTCAAGGTCGCGGTTATGCTCGAGGAATGCGGCTACGAGTACACCTGCACGCACATTTCGGTCACGCGCGGCGATCAGCACAAGCCCGAATTCCGGGCAATTTCTCCTAACGGAAAGATTCCCGTCCTCGTCGATAACGAACCGTTGGACGGGGGCGAGCCGCTGATCGTGTTCGATTCGGGAGCGATCCTGATGTATCTCGCCGAACGCAGCGGCAAGTTCTTGCCGACCGAACCCCGCATGCGTGCCGAGACGTTGCAGTGGCTGTTCTGGCAAGCTTCCGGGCTCAGCCCCTTCAGCGGCCAGGCGATCCATTTCCAGCGTTATGCGCCGGAAGTTACCCGCGAATACGGCCAGTTGCGCTATTTCGGCGAGGTCCGTCGGCTTTACGGCGTACTCGATGCCCATCTGAAGGACCGCGAGTTCGTAGCCGGCGACTATTCGATCGCTGACATCGGCTGTCATGCCTGGGTCGAAATGTACGATCGCTTCGAATGGGATCTGGGCGAATGGCCCAATCTCAACCGCTGGTGGAAGTCTATCGCGCGCAGGCCACAAGTGATCGAGGCATACAAGAGGGTGAACGACGCCCGCACGAGTGGGCCGGCTGAAGAAGAGGATTTCAAGAAGAACATGTTCGGCGAGGCGGCCGCCAAGCTCATGCCGGCGCCAAAGATTCACGTACCCCAGCCCAAGAACCTGGAAGACTGATGCCCACCACGGCAGGCGCGGCAATTTTCCGGGGCGGCCACACCGTTTTCCGCCAGATGTGAGCGACAATATGCCCAAAGGACCATTTTTTGACGGCGATGCCTTGCTAGCGGAAGCCGAGAAACGCGCAGGATTCAGCGATTGGGGCGATGACGGTTTTCGCGAGGCCTTTGATTGTTTCATTGGCGCGCTGAACGCGGAGGCCGATCTCACTGCTCAAGGCGTGGAGCGCACGCTCAGTCATCTCAGGAAGATTCTCCTCGGTCGCCTCCAGCTTTTTGCCGATCGCGAAAGGTATCCGGCAATCTGCGATGAAGAGATAAAGGCGCCTATCTTCCTGACCGGCCATGGCCGCTCGGGAACCTCGTTTCTCTACGAACTGCTGTCAACGGATCCGCAGAATTACGTTCCGCGCCACTGGCAGATCTGGAGCCCCTCGCCACCGCCGAACCATCCCAACACGGATAACGAACCTCAGATCAGGGCGGGCGAGCAGTACATTCAGTTCGAAGGCTGGCAGGATCCGGATCTGAGGATCAGGCACGATTACAGCAACCTCGGATCGGCCGAGGACCTGCTGATCCACGACTATGCGTTCGTATCCAAGACCATGCCGTTCTTCTGGAATGCGCCATCTTACGGCAGGTGGCTCGCCGGCACCGATGCCGGACCGGCATACCGGATCGAGCGAAAGTTCCTTCAGGCCCTTCAGTACGGAGTGAAGCGCAACCAATGGGTGCTCAAGACCCCGGTGCACCTGGGTCAACTTGATGCGCTTTGGTCGGAATTTCCCGACGCGAGACTCATCGTGAACCACCGCGATCCGATTAAGACTCTTGCCTCCATGATGGGGCTTTTGAAGGGTCACAGAGCGCAATTCGGCAATCCGCCGCCGGTGCTCGATCGCAGCTTCGTGGTCGCCTACATGGAAGGCGCGGCGCAGTCTGCCGAAGCCATGATCGAAAAGCGTGCCGATCCGAAGTTAGACGCAACCTTCGTCGATGTTTTGTATCAGGATCTCGAGAGCGATCCGTTGGTCCAGATCGAGAAAGTCTATGCGCACCACGGTCTGGAAATGACGGATGCCGTCCGCACCGCGATCCGGGACTACGTGGCGAAAAACCGCAAGGGCAAGTTCGGCACCCACAGATACAGCCTGTCCGAAGTCGGCCTCAGCGTCGGGGAAGTTCGCGAACGTTTCAAGCGTTACACCGATTACTTCGACATCCCGCTTGAGGACGGCGGCTAGGTTGCGCGCAGCATTGGGAGCCCGGATCCGGTATTTAGCGACCACCGACAACAGAGGCGAAGCATGGAGATGAGCGACACGACAATCCGGCACGAACTGCTCGAGGCCAGCGATGCCGAGATTGATGATGCGGTGCAATATGCGGAGCTGATGGCGCTGCGGGGGCTGCTGTACCTTCTGACCGGTGACAAGGCCATTTCCGAGACGAAGCTGGGCATGGTTCGGCGGGCTGCGTTCAAGATGCCGGACGTCGTCGACAAGGCCGATGCCGCGCTGCTGCGCAACCGTGCGGCCGAGTATCTCAAGTCGTATCGGGACTCAGGCGCGGGAGAAATCGCGATCGTGGCTGACCGACTTCGGTCCAGCGTTCGGCTCGCGGCAGGCGTGGAACTCAGCGATGACGACGTTGAGCTTTACGTAGAAGAATTGGGGCTGCAGGGTACGGACCGCGGCCTGGAATGGCAGGCACCGCCGCCTGCCCACCGGCTTGAGACTTTCAAGGTGCTCGTGATCGGCGCCGGCATGGGCGGACTCACGGCAGCACGCGAGCTCACGCGGGCTAGTATACACTACGAAATGGTCGAAAAGAACGCTGGAGTCGGCGGGACCTGGCACGAGAACCGCTACCCAGGCGCCCGAGTGGATACTCCGAGCCGCGGGTACACTAATACCTTCGGCGTTTCCTTCGCACCAACCTACTCGTATTGCCCGTGGCCAGAGAACCAGCGCTACTTCGATTGGGTCGCAGATTTCTTCGACCTGAGAAGCCATATCCAGTTCAACACCGAGATCAGATCGCTGACGTGGAACGAGGAAACGGCGCACTGGACCGCACTGGCCGATGGCCCCGAAGGTGAAAGGACGATTGAGGCCAATGCCGTGATCACGGCGGTCGGCTTCCTTAACCGTCCAAATATTCCCGAGATACCGGGAATGGAACGATTTGGCGGAGAGGCGTTTCACACAGCAAGGTGGCCCGAAGACCTTGATCTGAAAGGAAAACGCTTTGCAGTGGTCGGCACTGGCTGCACCGGCTATCAAGTAATCCCCGACTTGGCGCCCGTGGCGGAGCACGTCACCGTGTTCCAGCGCACCGCGCAATGGCTGACGCCGACAAAGGGGTATCTCGACCCGACTCCCCGTCAGGTGAACTGGCTTGACCGCAACCTGCCCTTTTATTCTAATTTCCTGAGATGCAGGGCATCGCTTCCCGCCTTCTCGCTTGGCGAACTTACCGAAATCGACCCGAACTTCGACGATCCCCATGCCTGCAGCGAGAAGAACAAGGAGATGCGCGACGCATGCATCGACTACCTCGAAACGAAGCTGGACGACCCTGAACTTGTGCGAAAGATGACGCCGCCCCATCCAGTCAGGTCGGCACGTCCCGTGACGTGTGATATGGCTTACAACGTGCTCGACGCCATCATGGCCGAGAACACGACGCTGGTCGATTGCGGTATCCGGTGCATCAACGAAAGAGGTATCGAAGCGAACGACGGCACCCAGCACGATGTTGACATCATTGTCTTCGCGACCGGATTTCGCGCGCTCGACTATCTCTATCCGATGACGGTCACCGGCAGCCAGGGCAAGACCCTCGACGATGTCTGGGCGGACAAGGGACCGCGCGCCTATTGCGGTTCCATGGTTCCCGGCTTTCCCAACCTCTGGATGATCTACGGCCCCAATACGAACGGCGCGCTAGGCCCTGCGACCTTCCATGAGCTGGTCACCCGCTATACGTTGCTGTGTATGGAGCGCCTGATCCTGGAAGACCGCAAGGAGATATCGGTCCGCGAAGAGCCCTATGCGGTGTACAACGAACTTGTCGACGAGCGTAATGCGACGAAGGTCTGGAGCGACCCACGGGCGCAGAACTACTACTGGTCAAGTCACGGACGATCCGTGACCCAGAACCCGTTTACTCCTACCGAGATGTTCCAGTTCCTGCGGCGGCCCCGCTTCGAGGATCTCGAGATCTGCTGAACCGGTTTGCTGGCCAGATGCCGCAAGTGCAATGCTCGCGTCAGAATTTCGAACGCACCGGCCCCTCGCCGGCGAGGTAGCCGCCATCGCAGGCAAGGGCCTGCCCATTGATGAACTCGGACGCGTCCGATCCCAGGAAGAGGACGAGCCGGGCGATATCCTCAGCCTGGCCGTCACGAAAATATGGCATTGTCGGCAGCATTTGCAGGGTGCTGGAAATGTGGCTTTTGAGCAATGGGGTCATGATAACGCCTGGCATGATCGAGTTCGAGCGGATTCCGTGTCGGCCGAACTGGACCGCGAGAGAACGGCTGAGGCTCGCGACACCAGCCTTCGATGCGAGATAGGCCGCGCCTCCTGAGGTCGCGCGGGCGGCCCCGGCCGTGGACATGTTGATGATCGAGCCCCTGCCTTGCTCCATCATGTAAGGAATAGCGGCCTGGCACGACACGAACATGGAACGCAGGTTGATCCGCATCGCATTGTCCCACGTCTCGACCTTGGTTGTCAGGAAATCGACGTCATCCCTTGTCTCGACGCCCGTCATTGCCGCATTGTTGTGCAGCACGTCGATACGTCCGAAATGCTGGGCCGTCTGGCCGACCAGCGCCTTCACCGAGTCCGCATCCCCAGCGTCGAAGCATACGGCGATGGCGTCTCCGCCGATTTCGTGCGCCAACGCCTCCGCTCCTGCTCCGTCGATATCGGCAACGACGACACGGGCGCCTTCGGCGGTGAGCAGCCTGGAGGTAGCGCTGCCGATCCCGCCGGCCCCTCCGGTGACGATCACCACCTTGCCTTCAACCTGCCGTGCCATCGATCGATCTCCTCAATTGCGGCTCGAAGACCTGGGGCGCCCGTGTCGCCGTGGATTCGACCCGAGACTTATCAAGCAGCCAGCAGGATGCTGGCCATGCATGAAATCATTCCGGTGGATTGCGTCCTGTGAACTCGAACATGATTCCCAGGTGATCGCGCGGATCGACAGCGATGTCTCCCGGACAAGTGCCGTCGATCACCCTCAGGCCTTTCCCCTCCAGATATTTTCGCGTCCGATCGATATCGACCACGGAGTAGATGGTCGACCGGATGCCTTGACTGCTGGTCAGCGCATTACCCAGTAGCGCGCCTTCGCCGACAGGGGAGATCAGCTCGCAGATGTCGTCCGCGATACGCAAGCCGATCGCCCGAGCGCCCAGCGCCTCCCGCGCGGCTTCATAGGCCGGTTTGGCATGGAGGAAGCTTTGCAGGAATTGCGATGCAGCCTCCAGGTCCGCAACAAGATGCGTGTAACCGTAAAGCCCGCGGAAGCCGATCGGATGGTCGCGCCAGTACTCGGGAGGCTTGGTGTGGTTGGTGATATGGGTCGCAGTCGGCCCGTAGAAGGTGTGACCATAGAATTCGTAGTCGACGCCAAGGCTGGTCCGCGGGTCCGAGTGAAACGCTACCTCGACGTCGCGAAGGATGCCTACTCCGTGATCGGCGGCGGCGGCACGGGCCTCGATCACGTCAGCTTCGTATTCGATGCCGAGATAGTGCGCGCCGACGCGCCCGTGCAAAAGGAAATTCTTCGGCTCGAACAGCTCGATCACGAGGCCGCCTACCTCGATCAGGCAGGCGTGCCAAAGTTCCTTCGGCATGTCCGACATGAACCATGCGCCGTAGACATCCTCCAAGAACCTGATGGACTCGTCGAAGTTCTCTATCACTATGTTGGTGTGGCTCACGCGCCTGCACCGGACACCCTGCAAAGTCATCACACACTCCCTAGAACGCTATTCCTGCATTGACCGATTTGCTTGGGACGAACGCAGCCATCGAATGCCAACTATTCAGCCGATTTGAGCGGCGACATCCACCTTAGCCGTATTTCGCGATGGGCGATCAGCCACTGATCTTCGATCTTGCGGTAACGGTCGATGTAATCGCCGGTGTGGTCTGGCCCAATCTGGGTATAAACCGTGAAATAGGTGCGGGCCTGCGCCGTATCCGGGCCGGTCAGGTCGATCTTGCTGGTCGAAAGCTGATGGCGGACGAAGGCGCCCTCTCCGCCCTTCTTCTGCGCGGTCTCACGCATCCTGCCGTGACCCTCGCTCCATGCGCGAAGCGCGTCACGGCCCTCATGGCGAAAAGCCTCGATATTCCTGAAAGCCTGAAGTTCAAGGATCCCGTCTTCAGTGAACAGCGCGACAAACTCCGACCAGCGAAGGCTGTCACCGGCGATATTGTAGCTATGCATCGTGTGGCGAATGGCCTCGCGCGCGAGCAGATCGTCGATTGTCATGTTGTTCTCCTGATTATCCTGCGTTGCCGGACGTTGCCACTCGACGGTTGAGGTAACTGATCGGGCCTACCAGACGAAGGGGGGGAAATCCGGCGTGTCAACGGAGCGACGATTGCTGCTTGCCAGCGCACGCTCTCGCCGTTTCACCGGACGCGGGAGATGGGTGCTTAGAATTGCGTGCCCCCGTCGCAATTGATCGTTGCCCCCGTGAGATAGCCTGCCCGCTCTGACAGAAGGAAAGCGAACAGATCGGCGATCTCCGTCGAAAGGCCAATCCGGCCCAGCGCAACGTCCATCTTGAAGTCTTCCTTCATCGCCTTGTTGATCGCCTCCAACGGAGGCAGCCCATACTTCTCGGCGGCAACCTGCATGACGCGTTCGGCCGAAGCGCTGGCGATGAAACCCGGGCAGACGGTATTGGCGCGCACGTTCTGGGGGCCGTAGGTCAAGGCAATGTTTTTCGTGACCATGGCAATCGCAGCTTTCATCGTGGTGTAACCCAGCAGGGGCGGTTTCATCGCCCGGATGGAATAGGCCGCGGTATTGACCACCGTGCCGCCGCCAGCTGCAATAATATGCGGCAACGCCGCCCGGTTGGCCCGCACCGTGACCATCACATGGGCCTGGAAATAGGCGTCCCAGTCCTCGTCATCGAGTTCGAGCAGGGTCTTTCGCGTCTGCAGGGTTCCTGCCGTGACGCACAGACCGTCAAGCCGCCCGAAACAACCCGCTACCTCTTCCATGGCGCTATCCATGGAGCCCTTCACCGTGCCATCGGCGACGAACATCCGCACATCGGCTTCAAACTCTTGTGCAAGTGCTTTCGCACGCGGGTCGCCGCGTTCGCGGTTACGTCCAATGAGCGCAACCTTTGCTCCCTCGGCCGCGAGAAGGCGCGCCGTGTCCAGTCCCATACCGGAAACGCCGCCGACGATTGCGAACGCCTTGTCCTTAACACCCAGGTCCATACTCGCCCTCCGCCAGTCCTCCCGATTATCCGTTGAAAGCGAGCTTCAGGCCGGGACGGGGCCAGCGCGTCTTGTACAATCGTCCATTCGTGGACGAGGTGATCCATGCATCGCGCATATCATCGCCCCCAAAGCAGATGTTGGTGACAAAAGGGCCAGGTACCGCGATCTGCTCGGCCGGCTGGTCCTGCCTCATGACCGATATGCCGTCGAACCCTCCGATCGTGGCCACACACACTCCGCCGTCTTCCTCAACCGCCAGACTGTCGAAGAATTGCGTGCCTGGCAGCGGTCCCATGACCTTGGCAGTCATCAGCGATGCGCTGGACGGATCGATTTCACCCGGCCCCGTCACTGCCATCATCAGCAGCCGGCTCGTCAAACTTTCCGCAACATACAGCGTCTTGCCATCTGGCGAGAGCCCGATGCCATTCGGCGTTATCTGGCCCGAAGCGACACGCTTGATCATCGACCCGTCGGGCCGCGCATAATAGACCGCCCCAAGGTCGATCCGCTCCCCATCGCCCTTGCCCATGTCGGTGAAATAGAAACCGCCATGGGCATCGAAGACGATGTCATTGGGCCCGCGCAGCTGGCGTCCTTCGCACTCCTCGTAAAGCACGTCGACCTTGCCGCCGCTGGTGACGTCGACTCGCTGCACCGATCCGGTCCTGTAATCGGGAGCAGTACCGTGCGTGGCAAGCTTGCCTCCGGGCAACTCGACCCAGCCGAAACCGCCATTGTTGACCACGTAAATCGCACCGTCGGGACCGACGGCAGCACCGTTGGGACCGCCGCCCAGTTCGGCAATGACCTCGAGCCGGCCATCAGGCAGAACGCGCGTGAGCCGCTGCGTATTGATTTCGACAAGGATCACCGAGCCATCGGCCATGGCGATCGGGCCCTCGGGAAATTTCAGGCCTTCCGTGACGAGTTCCATTGCCATGTCATTCTCCCGCATATTCCGTAACCTAATTCTTGTGATGACAATGAGGCAATCCTACCGGCCGCCATCGGTGACTGTGTGTTATGACGCTTTCCCGTCGATTTCCTCGCAGAGACGCTGATATCTGCGTGTAAGCGTTGAACGGATCGCGGCGCGAACGAAAGGATGCTTGCGATCTGCTCTGCACCGCAAATCTGTTGGCTTGATCTGTCTTGGTGATATTGTTCTGCCTCAATGTGTCAATAGGGCTCGTTCCGCCTGTCATTGCCTTTGAGGATAGACTCGGGACAGGAAGCAGCGCGTGATATCTATTTTTGACACACCTCTATCGGGCGAACGCGCCGATGGCATCTGGAACAAGGAAAAAGGTCATGAAGCTTGAAGGCAAAGTCGCACTGGTTACCGGCGCGGGCAGCAACCTGGGCAAGATTTACGCCGCAGCTCTGGCGAAAGAAGGAGCTGCTGTTGTCATCGGCGATATCGATGGCGACCTGGCGCGCGCCGCTGCGCAGGAAATCGCGGAAACCGGTGCGAAGACGCTCGGGCTGGAGATGGACATGGGCAATGAGGCCCATATCGAAAGCGCGGTCGAAACGACGATCGCCGAATTCGGCGGCGTCGACATACTGGTCAACAATGCCGGCCTTGCCCGGGGACGCTGGAACCTTTGTTCCGAACTCACCAACGAGGAATGGCGCCTAATTCTCTGGATCAACGTCGCTGCACCGCTCGCCCTCGCTCGCGCCTGCCGCCCATCCATGGTTGCGCGCGGCGGCGGTGTCATCATCAACCAGTCCTCCAAGGCCGCCTATTCAAACATGGAGAGCGCCTATGGCGTATCGAAGCTCGCGATGAGTGGCCTCACCGTCGCGCTCGCGCAGGAATTCGGTCCGGACAATATCCGAGTCAACGGCATCGCTCCGGGGATGATGAACGGGCGGGTTCCTCCCGAAATCATCGAGCGAGCGCTTTCCCGCCAGTCGCTCAAGCGGCGCGGCACGCCCGAGGATCTGGCCGGAACTCTGATCTACCTGGCAACCGACGCCTCATCCTTCATGTCTGGCCAGACATTGATCGTCGATGGAGGATCGACCCAGCGCCCCTGATCGCCTGCGAACGAACCTCGGAATTGATCGCGTCTCTATCGCCGAGAAGTGTCCGCCAGTCATTCGAGCCTCGAGAAAGCTGCGGGTTCAGACCCCGAGCAACTCGTAGCTATCGTGACGCGCCACTGCATGGCTGAGCCTGTGGCAGAATGCGTTGATTATCTCGCGCTTCACGGTGCGGGTGATGCCCCAGAGAAAATAGCCGTAAACTGTGCTCATGCGATACTGCAGCCAGGCCTCATCTTCTTCAGGCACGTCGCTGCCCAGCGACCTGGCCGTCTCCAGGTAATGCCTGAGCAAGGCGCGTTCTTCCTTTTCCGAAACCTCGACCGGCAATGTCGCGTTGATATGATAGGCCACGTCGAGCGACCATCCTCCACGCTGCAACAGCTCAAAGTCGATCAGGCCCGCGCCGCCATCGATTTCAAAGACGTTGCCCGCATGACAATCGCCATGAATCAGGAATGGACGCCGTTCGGCGTCCACCGCAGAAAGCGCCTTGAGCGCCGCCATCAGCCGGGAGGCATCGCGTTGCTCTTCCGGAATTCCGGCGCTGCGCTCATCCAGCAGCAAGCCCTGCAGGGTCTCGGTCGGAATGATCCTGGCAATCCAGTCGATGTTCCGATCGACCCAGGCAAGGTCCTCCACCGGTCCCAGCTTAAGATAACTTGCGTGCAGTCTCGCCAGTTGTTCCAGGCTGCGCGCAGTGCGGGAAGCATCAAACGGTTCGAGCGCGGAGCAGAAATGCGCGCCCTCCTCCACAAGGTCGCGCATGTAGCGAATGCCGAGTTGCGCCTCTTCGTCAAAAGGCATGGCTACAGGCGTGGGATGACGAAACGCAACCTTTCCCGCAAGCTCGGTGTAGAAACGCGTCTCGCGCAGGCCGGCAAGGCTTGGCTTGATATCCGGCCGGTCGAGAAACCCCTTGAGACACAGGGCCTCGGAACGCCCGCTGTCGAAATGTGCACGAAACCGCACGATAGTTGCCTTGATCGTCTGGTTGATCTGCAACGGATCGACTACCTCGACACGTTCGACCTTCGCGCCGTCCGCAATCGGGCCCAGGATCTCGCTGAGCCAGTCGGGATCCAGCGCCCCCTCAAGGGTGCGAGGAAGCGGGCGGTTCGTATTGTTGGTCAAGGGTTTCTCCTGCCTTTCGATCTGCATTCCCGGGCGACGTTTCCGACGATGAGCTCCTGCCGGTTCGCGCCAATCGCGAGCGAGGTTGGACAGGCCATGGAACTGTAAGCGATAAGCTTCGCTTCGGGTCCGCTACCCATCGACCTGCTAGAGATTCTGCACGTTGAGGACCGTGATCTGCTGATAGACCCGGATTCCTTCGGGCCCGCGTTCGCGATTGATTCCGCTCGATCCCCAGCCGCCCGAAGAGGCGTATGCGCTCGAAAGTCCGCCATTGACGTTGACCGTGCCGGTGCGAAGCTTCGACGCGACCTCGATCGCCGCCCTGACATCCTTGCCGAAGATATGTCCCGAAAGGCCATAAACGCTGTCATTGGCCATTTCGACGGCATGGTCGAGATCGCGATAACCGATGACGCAGACAACCGGTCCGAAAATCTCTTCCTGCGCCGCCGGGTTCTTGTTGTCGGCCACGTCGAGGATGGTCGGCTCGAAGAAGAACCCGCCCTCGATGCCCTCGATCCCTTCGGGCTGTTTTCCTCCGGTAACGATCTTGCCGCCCGCCTCAACCGCCAGCTTCACGAAATGCTCGCAGCGGTCGCGTTGCGCGGCGCTGATGACCGGGCCGAAGGTCGTCGTCGGATCTGCCGGATTGCCGATACGCGCACTTTGTTCGAGCGCGGCGGCCATTGCCTGGATCGTTGCTTGCTTGTCCGCCTCAGGCACGAAAATGCGAGTGCCAAGGACGCATCCCTGTCCGGCGTGGGCCAGGCAAACCGTAGCCGCTGCTGCGGCAGCCTGCGGAACTGCGTCCGGCATGTAGATCTGCGCCGACTTGCCGCCCAGTTCCAGTTGGAGCTTCTTCATGGTGGGTGACACCTGCACCATCACGGCCTTGCCCACCTGCGACGAGCCGGTGAAAGCGATCATGTCGACATCTTCGCTCTCGGAAAGGATGACGCCTCCCTCTGCGCCCTTGTCCGCGATGACGTTAAGCACGCCTGCGGGCAGTCCGGCGGCATCGGCCGCCTCGCCGAATATCAGGGCGGACAGCGGGGTTAGCGGACTGGGACGCAGCACCACCGTGTTGCCGGTGATGAGTGCCGGAATCACCTTCCAGAAATTCGTGTAGAACGGGAAATTGTAGGCAGAAATCGCCCCGACAACACCCACCGGCACATAGCGGCGCATGCTTTGCACGACATTGCCCTTGGCCGACACCCGTTCAGCAAGAGGAATAGGATTTTCCTCGATCGGCGGCAGTTGCTCGTAGAGATCGATGATCTCATAACCGTGCTTGAGTGGCATATCGATCTGCGCAGGAACGACGGTTGAAACCGGGGCACCTGCTTCGAGCAGCGCCAGCTCCTTCAGCCGGTCGCTATTCTCGGTGAAGAAATCGACAAGCTTGCGCACCATCGGTATGCGCTCGGCATCCGCAAGGGTTGCCCAGCCGCTTTCATCGAAGGCACGCCGCGCAGCCGCGATCGCCTGCTTCACCTGAGCGCCTGACGCTCCAGGGACCTCGATGAAGACCTCTCCCGTACCGGGGTTCTCGACAGGCAGCGGTTCGCCATTGCCAGCCACGAACGTCCCATCAATGTACATGCGCGTCTCGATCACAAACTTCCTGGCGCTCCGCTCCTTCACCGTGCTTGCCATGAGATCAGTCCTCTAAGCGATCGAATACAACAACCGGAATCCTCCGGGTCGTGCGGCTCTGGTATATATCGTAATTCGGCCATTGTTTCAGCGCTTCCGCCCACAACTCTTCGCGCTCCGGCGATTCGGCGGTACGGGCGACGACGTCGAACACATCGCCCTTGATCTGCAGGGTCGCGCGCGGGTCTTCCAGGAGATTCAGATACCACAGCGGATGGTCGTCATGGCCACCCTGCGAACCTATGATGAAAATCTTGCCCAGCGCTTCGGTATAGATGATCGGAATCGTCCTCTTCTCACCCGACTTGCGGCCGGTGGTAGTCAGCAGCAAGCAGGTCGCGCCGTTCCAGAGATAGCCGACATCACCATTCGTCGCCTTGTACTGGCGAATATGTTCATCGCCGATCAGCGGAATGGGGGTGCCCAGTGAACTCATCTCGGAGAGCTTGCTTTCGTCTGGTTTTACCATTGTCGGATGGTCCTTCAGTCTGAGAGTTCATTTGGAAAATACATGGATCGGGCCGTCTCGCCCGTCTATTTCATACTCGCAGTTTCGGCCCGCGAAGGTCCCGCCTCAATACCTGCAGCGTTTCCAGCTCATTTCAACAGAACATGCATCGCCGAGATCCCTCGTTGCTCCAGCCCGCCCGTAAGCGACGGATAAGGCTGATCGGGATCAATGCACATGTCGGGAAATTCGTTCATCAGCGCGTCGAGCGCGACATACATCTCGCTTTCCGCGACATTGCGACCCAGGCACATGTGGGCGCCAATGCCAAAGCCGATATGCGGCTTGGGCTTGCGGTGAAGATCGAATTCGTCTGGATTGTCCCACCGTGAGGGATCGCGATTGGCCGATGCCAGGCAAATGTCCACTACGCTGCCCTTGGGGATATCTACTCCGCCAATTTGCGCATCTTCGACGACAAGACGGCTGAACATCGGGTTGTTCGGATTCCAGCGCATCGATTCCTGGATCGCCGGCTCGAGCAGCGATCGATCAGCCTTCACATCTTCCCAGCGGTCGCGCTTATCCAAAAGCGCGAACAGCAGGATGCCCATCTGGCGCCAACTGGTTCCACCCCCGGCCAGCAGCAGGACCCGGCAGAAGGTAATGATCTCTTCATCGGTGAGGTGGCGCGTGCCTTCGTCGGGGATATCGACCTCAGCCGCGAGAAGCCACGAGATAATATCTTCGCCGGGCGCTTTGCGACGAAGCTCGATCTGTTCCGTGACCATCTGGGAAACCGTCGCAGCCGCTTCCATGCGCGCGGCCGGACCGTTACGGCTGCCCAGCGTGGAGATCAGTGCCTTGCGAAAAATCAAGGCCTCTTCTCCGCGCAGCCCGACTGCAACGGAAATCGTGTGGACCGGAACGCGGGCGCACATGTCCATGTTCAGCTCCGCGCGATCCTGTGTTTTGAGCTTTTCGACGATTGCATTGACGATACCGTTGATCCAGCGGTCGCGCCACAAGCCGACGGCACGCGGCTTGATAAACAGGGACTGCGCCGCCTTGCGGTGGGCAAAGTGCTGCGGATTGTCCATTTCCAGAATGCCGACAAAGTTGTCGACACCCGGCATGATCTTGTAGATCTTGTTCGACAACCGCACATTGTCACGGAATGCCGCTTCAGCCTGCTCGAACGTAAGCACGCAATAGCCTTGCCGCCGGTCCGCACCTTCTCCGATAACCGTGCCGTGACGATGCCAGAATGGCAGACCCAGTACCTCGCGCAGGTAGCCTTTCTGAACCGCGCCGCGCTCACGCGCGGCATTCATGAGCGGATAGGGATCAACATCGATATAGTTGCCCGTCTCGAGCGCCTCGGTCTTGACGTCGTAGAGTTCGTCATAAAGCGAGTCGTCCGATTTCACGGCTTGAGCGACAGACATGACCAATTACTCCAGAATGCAACGAACGCGCGATGCGACTTCGACTCCGATCATATGCAGAAGCTTTGCAAGCGGGCTTAAAGAGTGTCAAGGCACCGGCAGCCATCAAGCCGCAATAACACTACCTCTATTTGGGCAGCTCGAAAAAGTGAGGCCGGGGACCCACAGGTTTTGACAGTATCCGGCGAAATGGCGCTCCGCTTCTGCGGCGAATATCAATGCAAACGATGAATTATTTGTTAAATAATTATTGAACAAACGATTATAACGTTCGTAATTATCCAAATATTGTAATATATTTATCCACCATTATATATTAGGTGTTCTGAATTTTGTCTTAAGTATTTGTGCTATATTCCGATGAATATGCCATTTTTTCCGCCGTCATCGGTATATTCGTTTCAATCTTAACCGCAAGTAATAGGCTGTTCTCGCACGTAACCGGCGGTTGCAGAGATATCGCTATCTCTATAATCGAATGAAGCCCCTGCTGCGGTCGTTCGATGTATCAACGTGCCAAGCGGGATTAGTCACCGGCCCGTAACATGGTCGAGACACACTCGAGGAGAGAATGAATGGGAGACCTAAGTAACAAGGTGGCCGTCGTCACCGGCGGCGCTTCGGGGATCGGGGAGGGAATCGCAAGGGCTTGTGCCCGGCGCGGCGCTGACATCGTGATTGCCGACATTGCGAAGGACAAGATTGAGAAGGTTTCCAAGGCGCTTCGCGACGAATTCAGCGTACGGGTCATCGGCGTCCCCACTGATGTGGCCGATTCCGCGGCGGTGGAAGCCCTTGCAGACACTGCATATGATGAGTTCGGGCGGGTCAACATACTGTTCAACAATGCCGGGATCACGGCCATAGGTGCAAGCTGGGAGGCCTCGCCGGACGAATGGCGCAAGGTACTGGATGTCAATTTGTTCGGCTGCTTTTACGGAATTCAGGCTTTCGTGCCCCGAATGATCCGCAGCGGAGAAGCGGGCCACGTGGTCAATACCGCATCACTTGCCGGTCTGGTGCCAACGCCGCAGATGAGTTCCTATGCCGCGTCCAAGCACGCGATCGTCGGCCTTTCCGGCTCGCTTGTCCAAGAGCTTGCATTCCAAAAGGTGCCAATCAAGGTAACGGTCGTTTGCCCAGGCTATATCGCAACGCCTGCCGCAACGGGCAGCGTCGAATTACATGGGGACCAGGCTAAGTCCGAACTGGACAAACAGGTCCTTTCCACCATCGGGACTGCCGCCAAAGAGGGATTGGCGCCAGATGAGGCCGGAGAGTTGATTCTAGAATCAGTGGAACGCGGCGACTTCTGGGTTGCTCCCAACGGCATGCGCTTCCGCGATGCCATAGCCGAATTGCACAGTCAGCTTTTCAAGGAGGCATTCTGACCGGCCTTGCCGGTTTTTGCTGGACGAAAGGTCGCTACTGCTGGCGTTGCGGAACCACGCAAGCCGGCCCGGTCCAGCATGGGCCAGTTGGCACTGGCGATAGATTCGCGAGGTGGAACCAGAATTGAAAGTCGGGTTCGGTCGGATCAGACCGCCCAGACTGCAGTCGCCCATCGCGGTACCAATCGATCGCATATTCCGAGATTGCGACGGAATACGCGAGTGGCACAGATCTATCGGAATCCAGAGACTCGATTGTCTGGCCGTGACATCGCTGATCGTTGCCCAGATCCAAGCGCACTATACGCACGGATCCGGAGTCACTGCTGGCTTGCCTACTCTGTTTCCGTTGCGCCAAGTGTGGCCGCAACATTCATTGCATCCGCCTTCATGGCCTCAGCGTCTTCCTTCGATATCCAGCGACCCGTGACAAGGGCGTCCGTCGCGGCGTTGAACTTTGCCAGATAGACCGCGGGATCGGGATAGAGACGCCTGAGTTCATTCGCCGTGAAGGGCGTGGTCGAGCCCATCAGGCTGCCGAGCAGACCGGCATTTTCCAGCGTGCTCGAACGATTAGCGGGCGGAACCTAAACCATCGTGCGAGGTGGTGACGACAAGGCATCGGTGCCCAGCCTCCCGCTCGAGCGCGAAGTCACGAAAAAGCCTGTCCGCAGCGGGCCGCTGGCGACACGGCTGGCACCAGCCTTTCCAAATGCACCGGTGCTGACCTTGCCCTTCGACTGGCAAGGATGGTTTGCTCTAGAAGTAAGGCGCCTGCCACTATCGAGAATTGGACATTCCAATGCGCCGGGATCCCGTAAGTCGCGCGGGTGAAAGACGGAACCTTCCAGGCCTTTGGAAATTCCGTGTCCGGCTCACGTAGGTTCTCGCCATCACGGCCGTCCGCGTGATTCTTGGGAACGATCCAATCAATCGAAAAGGGGCAGGAACGCATCCGTTCCTGCCCCTTCGAATTTCCGAAGCAATTGCTGGCTATTAACCGCGCTCGGGCGCCGGCGGCGGAGGAGGAGGCATCGGGCATGCCTCGCCAACTTCCACGACTGATCCGTCCGGGCAAGTCGTCGTCTGCGGTGGTGGCGGCGGCGGAGGAGGAGGAGGTGGTGGTGGCGGAGGCGGAGGCGGTGGCGGAGGTGGCGGAGGCGCTCCAGCGCCGCCGAATTTCACCGTCAGCCTGGCACCACCGTACCGTTTGTAATCGCGGCCCGCAAAACCGAACACACGTGCCAACGCATTGTTCGCGCCGCTGACACTGTTGTAGAAGAATTCATTGGTGAGGTTGCGCCCGAAGATCTGGAACTCCCACAAGTCATCGTGGCTGACCAACGTAATGGATGCGTTCAGCATGCCATGCGACGGCTGCTCAGACAGCGGATCGTTGTTCAGTTCGAAATTGATGTCATCGACCCAGTTATAGCTCGCCGAAGTGACCACATCGAATGGTGCAGACGGCAATTCGAGCGTGTGCGTCGCACCAACGTTGAACTTCCATTCGGGCGCACTTTGAGCCCGATTGCCGGCAATGGTCGTAAGGCCGGCGACGCATCCCTGATCGACGGTCTGGCCCGGGTAACAGCTGACCCTTGCCGGATTTCCGCTGGGAAGTGTGCCGCCATACCGGGCATCGTTGTAAGCCACGCTGGCATTGACGACGAAACTCGGGAACAGCAGCGCACGCATCTGGAACTCGGCGCCATCAAGCTTCAGCTTGCCCGCATTGACGAGCTGCGTACCCTTCTCGATCGTGTCGAGCACGGTCTGCTGAATGTTCTTGATTTCCTGATGATAAAGATTGAGCGAGAAATCGAGCTTGCCGTTGAACAGTGTCTGCTTCGTGCCAAGCTCGATGCTGTAGGCCGTTTCAGGCTGCACAACGGGCGAAATGCCCAGCGCAGGGTTCGGTGGGAGCGCGCCACGCGCGATGTCTATGGCGCCGCCCTTGTAGCCGCGGTTGTAGGAGATATAATAGTTCTGATCGGGAGTCGGCTGGAACTGGATCCCAATGCGCCCCGAGACATTGTTTGACTTCAGCCTCTCGTCGAACTCCTTGACCGCGTTGGGCGGGGGAACAATGCCCCCGGTTACAGGATCAAAGAACGTATTCGCTCCGATGAAATCGCCTGTTACCGGATCGAAGTTTGCCGGTGCCCCAGCAATGTTATTGGGAAGGAAGATCGTCCCCGATACCGGATTGCCCGCTTGCCAGACATTGTTGAGATATTCGGTCCGCAGCTTCTCATGCGTATAGCGCAGGCCACCGAAGACCGACAGCGTGTCGCTGAGGTGCCATGTCACATCGCCAAACACTGCCCAAGTGTCGTTCTTTGTACGCGAGACCGGAGTCGAGTTGTTGTAAAGATATATTCCAGGATTTCCAGAATAGAGGATGAAGGGGAAGGAGCTGAAACCCTTTTCGGTCATCGTCTGGTAGAAAACTCCACCCACGGCATCGAACTGGTCGTTGGAAAAGTTGAGGCGCGTTTCATGCGTCCAATATTCAGGAGAGTTTCTGAGAGAAACCTCGCGGCTGAGCAGCGTAGTCAAAAACCGAAAGGGACTAGTAAGGGGCAGAGTGTTTCTTCCCGGAGTGAGACCGAACGGTCCCATGTCCGCGTCGCCGGAAGCACCGACAAAATTCGCATCGCGATAGCTGGTGATCGAGGTCAGTGTCGTGGAATCATTGACGTTCCAGGTCAGCTCGGCTGCGCCGTTCTTGTAGGTCGCCTTGTCGTTAATAAAACCGTCGGTGTTGAGGTTCAGAACGCCGAATTGAGGGGTAAAGCCGCGCGACGCAATTTCTGCCGGGCCTGTCACTGTTGACGGTGTGACGAACCAGAACTGCGAGAAACCGTCGTCTATATGTTGATACTCGCCGGTGAGCAGGAGCTTGGCATCCGTCCCAAGATCGAATTCCAGCTTGCCGCGGACGCCGTAGTTTTCCCTATAACCCCAGTCGTCGCCGACGTTCTGGTTCTTGATCAATGGTTCGAGATCATTGTAGAAACCCGCCACGCGCATCCGGATACCTTCGGTGATCGGAATGTTCACTACGCCCTGGAGCAGCAATTCATTGTCGGTCGTGTAGGATGCGGTGAGCTGGCCTTCGAACTCGTCCGTCGGGCGGTTGGTGACAATGCTGACCACGCCGGCGGTGGCATTCTTGCCGAACAGCGTACCCTGAGGCCCGCTGAGCACTTCAATGCGCTGAATGTCGCCGAGCTGCGAAACGAACTCGCCCGGACGCACCAGCGGGACACCATCCAGCACCATCGCGGTGCTGGGCTGGACACCGCCTCCGGTGCTCTGACTGGAGATGCCGCGGAGGTTGAACGAACCGCTCTTGATGCTGGTGCTCTGGCCAAAGGTGATCGATGGCGAGATCTGCTCAAGCTGACGGGTGTCGCTAATGCCCTCGCGCTGCAGAGTTTCCCCGGAATAGGCCGCGATGGACACCGGAACGTCCTGGAACTGCTGTTCGCGGCGCTGGGCCGTCACGACGATAGCCTCAAGGCCCAAATCGCGATCCGCTTGTGACGCCTGCGATCCACCGTCCTGCGCATAAGCGGCTGTAGCTGCACCCATGGCCACGGCGCACACCGCGGTACCGGCCATCAGATGCCGAAAAAACAAATGCCTCGAACGGTTACCCTTATTCATTCTACCCTCCCATTACGCAGAATCAGCCCGCATTTTTGCAGCTCTCTACCTTGAGTAATTCTAGTACCTGAATACCGGATTGCAACAATTAAATGAAACGCCGTTACGCACGATCGCATCCAACTAGAAGACTTCCAGATTCGCCCGACGGCGGGATTTGATAATTCTGCGGGGTTTCCGATGCCAGTTCGCGCGGTGGCCGACAGGCCGGCTCAGGCCATAGTCGGATTGACCACGATTTTGCACTGTCTTTCAGGATTGCCGAGCTCTTCGAAAGCAGCGGCGACGCCGTTTAGCCCTACCTCGCCCGTAATAATCGGCATGACGTCGATATGGCCGTCGGCGATATTGTGCAATGAAGCAGTGAACTCTTCGAGATCGTAGGCCACGACGAACTTGAACTCGATTTCCTTGTTGATGCAGATCAGCGGTTCGATCTTGTCGGTCTGCACGCACACGCCGGCGACTACGATCTGGGTTCCGATCGGCACCGAAGCGATTAGGCTTTGCAGCACACCCGGCATACCAACACATTCAAACGCTATCGCACGCTTGCCAGGCCGCTCGAACAGGGTCTTGAGCGACTTTGGCTGCAGACCGGCGGCGCCAAGCTCGCTCCATTGTGCATGGGGCGATTCTTTCGCAGGATCGACAACAACATCGGCTCCCATCTTTTCCGCGATCGCACGTCGGGCTGGCGAGAAGTCTGCAGCCACAATCGGGCCGAGACCGCGCACCTTGAGCGCGGCAATCACCGCCAGGCCCACCGGTCCGCAGCCGATTACCATGTTGATCGTGTCGCGATCCGCCGACGACTTCGCCACGGCTCGTTCGCCCACGGCGAATGGCTCGGTCATAGCGGCCTGTTGGTCGGAAAGCCCGTTGGGCACCGGCAGCAGCAAATCCTGCGTCAGCACCATCTGTTCGGAAAAGCCGCCGGGCACGATCGGTGAAAATCCGACACCCTGCAGCCCCTGTGGCGTTTCCACAAAGCCGATACCGACGACTCTTTGACCGGCCTTCAGCCGCTTGTCGGTGCCTGGGCCATGATCGAGTATCTCGCCGCACCACTCGTGCCCGAACATGATTCCGGGAACTTCCGGAATGACGACTCCGGGGCGGCCAACCGCCTGCATTTCCTCAAGACCATGCAGCGCGTGCAGGTCCGATCCGCAGATACCGCAACTCAGCGTGCGTGCCAGCACCTGCCCTTGGCCGGGTTCTGGTTCGGGGCGTTCCTCGACATGAAGTTGCTTGTTGCGTCGGACGACTGCTCTCATGATCCTGGCTCCCTTGATATGCGGAAAGTGCCGGC
Source organism: uncultured Novosphingobium sp. (assembly GCA_964603645.1). Classification (GTDB taxonomy): domain Bacteria; phylum Pseudomonadota; class Alphaproteobacteria; order Sphingomonadales; family Sphingomonadaceae; genus Novosphingobium. Next base: position 32,325 of record CAZRVW010000007.1, read on the forward strand.
CTCAATCCGGACACCCTCTGCCTGGCCCGCAAGGCCGGCTCGTTCCATCGAAACAAGTCCTGCCGACCATTCGCAGCGAAAAGCAATGCTTTTGCCTCTTTCCACTACCTCAATGCAGGGCTTATAGCTGTCACCCTGCGCAGCAGGCAATCTGATATCGAATCCTTGGAATTGCGCTCGCGCATCAAGTTGCCTCGCGAGCATCAGCCGCGAAGGTTCAGTTTTGGCCCGCGGGCATCTCGCTGGATTGCAGCATGAGAGTATCAACGGAACCGAAGTGTGTTGGCATGAGGAGAAATAGGAAATGAGCCGTCTGGCGGGAAAAATTGCATTGATAACTGGCGGGGCGCGCGGCCTTGGCGCAGCTATTGCAGAGCGTTTTGCGACCGAAGGCGCCGCGGTCGTGGTGGCCGACATCGACGGCAAGACAGCGCAGGAGACCACGGACCGGCTTGGCGAAAAGGGTCTGCGCGCCAGCGCGCTGGAAGCCGATGTAACCGATGAGGAAAGCTGGGCCAGGATGTTCGACCATGCACGGGACAAGTTTGGACCAGTCAACATACTCGTCAATAATGCCGGGATCGGGATCCTCGCGTCGATCGAGGAAACGAGCCTGGAAATCTGGCGGAAGACCCTGTCGGTCAATCTCGACGGCGTGTTCCTGGGCACTAAGGCGGCAATAGAGCACATGAAGGAGACCGGCGGGGCAATCGTTAACATGTCGTCGATCCGGGCTATGGCGGCCGATCCGATGTCGTTGGCCTACGACGTATCCAAGGGCGGCGTCCTTTCCCTGACCAAGTCGGCTGCGGTGCATTGCGCACAGCAGGGGTACAACATTCGGATAAACTCCCTGCATCCTGGCTATGTCATGACCGATTTGCTGCGCGGAGCGACGGAGGGAATGACCAACGTCAACGAGGTTATGTCCACGATAACGGGCCTGCATCCGATCGGGCGGATGGGCAAGGCCGAGGAAATCGCGAACGCCGCACTCTTCCTGGCGAGCGACGAGGCTAGCTTTGCCGTCGGCTCCGCGCTCGTAGTCGATGGCGGATACACGGCGGTTTGAGCTGCGGATGGAGCGCGTGGCTCCATCTGCCGGAATACCGTTCAATTGCCCGGCGCCTGCGCGCCCGCTCATCCCGCAAATAATCTGTAAAGGAGAGGAAAATTGGCCAAGAACGAACAGGTGGGCCTGGCCTCAGAAAGATTGTCGGGCATGAATCTCGATCAATCCATGTGCATGCTGAATCTCATCCGGTTTCGCGACCGGGCGGAATACGCGCCCGGCAGCAGCGAAACGCCATGTGCGGGGGCGGAGGCATACGATCGCTACCGTGAGCAGGTCTCCCCGCTCGTAAGAGCTGCGGGAGGCGCGCCGATGTTGTCGCGGCTGCAGGGTCTGGTCGGTTCGGATGACGAATGGGATTTGTGTTTCGCCGTCTATTATCCTTCGATCCGGGCCTTCCTGTCGATGGTCAACGATCCGGCATACCAGGCCGTTTCGCATCATCGCGCCGCCGCCGTCGCAGACAGTCGCGGAACCATTCTGCAGTTTGACGATGAAGGGGTTGCGCAGGCTTGTGGCGACGCTATCGGCCATGCGCGGTGAGCGCCAGGCCGGATCGGCATTTATATAGGTATCTTATTTGCCATAGCGATCGGCGATGATATGACGCTGGCAAGCTGGACCATCACCGCACCGTGATTCTGGACTCGGCTTCGGTCTGCGCGAACGCCACTTGCGCCGAGCGCTAGGCGAACCCGTCGACTAGGAATAGCGCGAGTGGCGCCCGTCCCGGAAACTGAATGGAGAGAAACGAGATGCCTGTGACTGAAGATAGCGTTCTGGACATCGAGGCGCTGCGCGCCAAGTATCGCGAGGAGCGGGACAAGCGCCTTTCTGATGATCGGGGCAACTATGTCTACATGAACCCCGAGCTAGCCAAGCGGTTCGATCACGACCCTTGGGCAACGAGCGACGGCTCGCGCGAGCCAGTGAGCCGCGATGTCGAAGTTCTGATCTGCGGAGGGGGCATTTCCGGCCTGGTGACGGGCGGAACAATGCGCAAGCACGGCATCGCACCGGAAGACATCTGTATCATCGATCGCGGCAGCGACTTCGGGGGCACCTGGTACTGGGCGCGCTATCCAGGCCTTTCCTGCGATACAGAATCGTTCGTGTACATGCCGTTTCTGGAAGAGACCGGGTACATTCCAACCGAGAAGTACGCGCACGGCCCCGAACTTTACGAACATTGCCAGCGTGTTGGCAAGCATTTCGACCTTTACAAGGGCGCACTGTTTCAAACGCGTATCGAAGATGCGGTGTGGGACGAGGAACAGGATCGCTGGGTCATCACCACCGATCGCGGAGACGAAATCCGGGCGCGCTTCTTCTTCCGCGCCAACAGCCTAACACACGAGGCCAAGCTGCCGGGCGTTCCTGGTCTTGAGGAATTCAAGGGGCATTCCTTTCACGCATTGCGCTGGGACTACGACTACTCGGGCGGAGATCAGAAGGGAAACCACACGCGTCTGGCAGACAAGCGCGTTGGTATCGTCGGCACGGGGGCGACCGCCATCCAGGCCGTCCCTCCGCTCGGCGAATCCTCGAAAGAACTCTTCGTTTTCCAGAGAACGCCATCTTCAGTGAACATTCGCGCCAACCGGCCCACCGATCCCGAATGGGCAGCACAGCTCAAGCCGGGCTGGCAGCAAAAGCGAATGGAAAATTTTCTGAATATCATCAGTGGCTTTCCAGAAGAGGAAGACATGGTCGATGATGGCTGGACATGGTCTGTAGGCAAGGCCTTCCGCAGGTACGAGAAACCTGGAGCCCCGACGTTCACGCCCGAAATGCAGGAGCGTCAGGACTTCGAGACGATGAACACGATCCGCGCGCGAGTCGACGAGATCGTGGAGGATCCAAAGACAGCCGAAGCGCTCAAGCCATGGTACGGGATCATGTGCAAGCGGCCATGTTTTCACGACCGCTACCTGCAGACTTTCAACCGCCCCAACGTCGCGCTGGTCGATACCGATGGCAAGGGAATCGAACGAATCACTGAACGTGGGGTTATCGCCAACGGACAGGAGTACGAGCTTGACTGTCTGATTTTCGCCACGGGCTTCGATGTTTCCGGCAGTCGCTGGAAGGACCCGGATCCCAAAGGTGTGGGCGGCAAGAAGCTTTCCGATCAGTGGCGGGAGAACATGGCAACGCTCCACGGACTGACCGTGCCCGGCTTCCCAAACATGTTCACGATGAGCGGCCCCGGCAGCACACTGGCTACAACAGTGACTTACGGCTTCTTGGTAATGGCCGAGAATTGCGCCACAATCATCGATCATTGCCGCGATAACGGCCACACCCGGTTCGAGGTTAAGCCCGAGGCAGCCCAGGCATGGTGGGACCTCATCATCGAGAAATCGCGCTCGCACCAGGCTTATTACGAGGCTTGCACCCCCGGCTACTACAACGCCGAAGGTAGGGGTTCGGTATTCGGCCGCCACTACGGCGAAGGCCCGGTCGAATATGGCCACATCCTCGAAGAATGGGCCGAAAGCGACCTTACGCGAGACATCAATTTCGGCTGAATGGCGGTTTACTGGCTTGCAGGGGGACAAGATCAATGGATTACCTTAAGAACAAGGTGGCAGTGGTGACCGGCGCGGCCTCCGGCATCGGCGAAGGTATAGCCATCGCAGCAGCGCGACGCGGCGCGCATGTCGTGCTTGCCGATATCGCCGCTGACAGGATCGGAAGAGTAACGAAACGCCTGCAGGACGAATTCGGTACGCGCACGCTCGAAGTGCCGACCGATGTAGCCGATCCCGAAGCGGTCGAGGCGCTGGCCGAGGCCACATACGCGGAATTCGGGGCCACCCATCTGCTCTTCAACAACGCAGGATTCAGCCGTTACGGCGCATCTTGGGAAATGCCGATCGAAGACTGGTACGCGGTTATGAACACTGACTTCTACGGTTGCCTTTACGGCATCCGCGCGTTTGTGCCGCGCATGATCGCTGCGGGAGAGCCGGCACACATCGTCAATACAGCCTCGCTTGCAGGGATCGTACCGACGCCGCGCAATGCGCCGTACTCCGCCGCCAAGCACGCCCTTGTCGGACTGTCCGCGTCGCTTAAGCACGAGCTTGAAATGGAGCAGGTTCCCATCAAGGTCACCGTCGTCTGCCCCGGTTATGTAAGGACAGGAATCATTGACAGGCTGGCCCAGCGAATGGCGACTGAAACGTCAGAACTGGATCGCAAACTGATCGAGACCGTCTCCAACGGGTGCACCAACGGAATGCCCATCGAAGAAGCGGGCGAGGTGGTCCTCCAAGGCGTCGCCAACGGACAGTTCTGGATATCGCCGAACGGCAAGCGGTTCGAACAGTCCATCAGGGACCTGCACCAGACGCTTTATCAAGAGGCCTTCTAGGCCATTACATGCAGCATCGGGGAGCACTCCCCGGACCTGAAATATTGGAGAAAGATCATCGATATCTTGCTGCATCAGTATGATGTTTCTCCTTTCTCCGAGAAGGTCCGTGTCTGCCTCGGGATCAAGGGCCTCGCGTGGCAGTCGGTCGATCAGCCCGTCATCATGCCAAAGCCCGATCTGGTTGCGCTGACGGGTGGATATCGCCGCATTCCCGTTATGCAGATAGGTGCCGACATCTACTGCGACAGTGCGCTGATCGCCCGAGAACTGGAACGGCGGTACCCGAGCCCATCCCTTTTCCCGACCTGCAATTCCGGCACGGATCAGGCTGCGGCGCTCTGGACCGACCGAAGCCTCTTCCAGGCTGCGATGACGATAGCATTCGCTGCCTTGGGTCCAAGCCTTAGTGAAGAACTGATCCGCGACAGGGAAGCCATGAGCGGACATTCGTTTGACCGCGATGCACTGAAGGCCGCAGCACCGCACATGGCTGGCCAGTTGCGCGCACATGCCGCCTTGCTGGAAGAACAGCTGGCAGATGGCCGCCCCTTCCTCCTCGGCGACCGGGCGGGGTTTGTGGACGCATGCGCGTTCTACAGCTTCTGGTTTGTCGAAACGCTTGCCCCATCAGCGGCGGTGGCATTCAGCGGTTTCACGCACTTGCGGGGATGGATCGAGCGGATCCGGGCGGTCGGCCACGGCAGCCGTTCGGTTGCGAGCCGCGATGATGCGATTGCAGCGGCCCGTTCCAGCCAACCCGAACCATGCTGCCTTGACGACGGGGATAAGGAATTTGCTGAGCGTGAAGTGGCCGTCATGGCAATGGACACCGGCCGGGATCCTGCGATCGGCATTCTCGTCGGTTCCTCGCAGCACCATGTGTCGCTTCGGCGCGAGGACGAGCGTGCCGGAACCGTCGTCGTGCACCTGCCGAGAATCGGTTACGCCTTGCGCCCAGCCAGCCCATCGTAACCTCCAACTTTTTCAGATGCGCTGAAACCGCGGCAATACGGCCATCTTCACCAGTTTCCGCTACCTGCCAGCTTACAGAACAAAAGGAATGCAAACGATGACGTCGTTCGAAGATTGGAAGCCCGAATTCGTCGAAACCAATGGGATCCGCATGGCCGTCTCCGAGGCCGGGACGCCGGGTAACGGCCCCTCGATCGTATTTTGCCACGGCTTTCCCGAACTCGCCTTTTCTTGGCGAAACCAGGTGCGCGACCTCGCGAAGGCCGGCTTCCATGTCCTGGCGCCCGATCAGCGAGGATACGGCCTCACCGACCGACCCGAAAACGTCGAAGCCTACGATCTGGACAATCTCAACGCGGACCTTGCGGGATTGCTGGACGCCCGGGGCATAGAGAAAGCTGTCTTCGTGGGTCACGATTGGGGCGGCGTTGTGGTGTGGGGCATGGCCTTGCGCCATCCCGAGCGGGTGGCGGGTGTGATCAGCCTCTGCACACCCTTCACGCCCCGTCCGCAGATGGATCCTGTCGAGATGATGCGCCAGTTCATGGGCGAAGACATGTATGTGGTGTGGTTCCAGCAACGTGGTCCGGCCGACGAGATGATGGCCGAGGACGTGCGCAGGACCATGGGCATGCAATACAAGCGCCCGGCCGAAACAAAGAAAGAGACCCTGGGCGTCTATGGAGACGAGAAGGCGGACGAAGCTTCCCCGCTGAACTACCAGGCCGCGCTTAGGGCCTACGATCCGTCCGCCGACAACCGCGAAGAAATACTCACGCCGAAGGAAATGGAGTTCTTCGTCGAGACCTATGAGCGGACCGGGTTTACCGGCGGCCTCAATTGGTATCGTAATGCGACACGCAACTGGGAAAATTCAGCGCACCTGCCTAATCGTATCACGGTCCCGTCGCTCATGATCACTGCCGAATTCGATCCCTATCTCCCGCCTGCTGCCGCGGAAGGAATGGAGCAGCACATAGACCAGCTCGACAGACATTTCGTGAAGGGTGCCGGCCACTGGGTTCAGCAGGAGAAGCCCGAAGAGGTCACGCGCGTCATCGCGGAATGGATGGACAAGCGGTTCCCTGACGCCAGAACGGGCTAGGCACTTTCAAAAGTCCGCCTCCCCCGCGCGATGACGGTAGACGAGCGAACCGGCTCAGGCCATCGCGCGGGGTGATGTGTGGGGGGTCTCTTGTCTCAGGCAATCGTTTGAAGAGCCTGCGCCCATCGAAAGAGATCCTCGCCCGCAAGGCAGCGCGGATTCTTGTTCATTACGCAGGTCTGCACCCACTTTCCATCCCGCCTTGCATGCAGATAGAACAGATCCCAGCCGTTCATGACTTGACCGTCCCCGTCCAGCCTGTCGCCCGAAACTGACAGGAGCGCCGTGGTCTCGCTAGCGGCTGAAACCTCGAAAGAGGTGATTCTTCCTATCCCCAGCCATCCACGCTCGCTGAGCGGTTTATAGGCTGGCGACATGAACGTTTCGAACGCCGCAAGATCCGGGATCATCTTTACGGGTATCTGCGGATCACCCAAAATCAGCAGCAGCGGGAATTGCCAGTAGTCAAGTCCGCTCAGGTCGATCCGCCCCGTCTGCTGGAGCGATTTCGAAGCGCACTTGCCGAAGTCGTCCAGATAATTCTCGTATCTCATTCGCAGTTCAATGTGCTGATCGGATTCCATAGACCTGCCTCTCACTTGTGAAAGTTACGAACTGCCGAGAAGTTGTGGCGCGGCTATTTCGCGTCGAGCCGGGACGGGCGCGCGTCGCCAGCTACATAACCACCGTCCACCGCAATGCACTGGCCATTGATGTAGGACGAATCCTCGGAAGCGAGGAAACAGATCAATGCGGCAACATCGGCAGGCACGCCGTCACGATGAAACGGCAAATAGGGCATGATGGCACTGCCATCCGAAACATGGGCGAGCGTTGCCGGTGTTGCGATGAAGCCCGGCAGAATTGCGTTACTACGCACATTCTGACGACCGTATTGAGTCGCAACGGACCTCGTGAAGCGCAGGACGGCGGCCTTGGTGGTACCATAGCATATCGCGCCTGACCCGCCGCGGACGGCCGCCACGGATCCCATGTTGATGCACGAACCGGCACCCTGCTTGATCATGTGCGGGATTGCCGCCTTGCAGGCAACGAACATGCTGCGCACATTGATGCGCCAAGCCTTGTCGAATGCTTCGGGACTCGTATTGAGCAGATCACGATCGAACTGCTCGATATTGTCCCCCGTCCATGCGGCATTGTTATTGAGCACATCAATCCGGCCGAATTTGTCAATGGTCCTGGCGATCATCGCCTCGGTCGCATCGATATCTTCTGCGTCGAACCCGATAGCGATGGCATCGCCACCGATAAGGCTTGCGACCTCTTCGGCCCCCTCAAGGTTGCGATCCGCGACGACCACGCTGGCACCTTCTTCCGCCAGACGGATAGCTGCGCCCTTGCCGATGCCTGATGCGCCGCCGGTGACGACCGCGACCTTACCTTCGACCTTGCTCATAGCTCATTCTCCTCCAGTCCCCAAGACTACCCTCTGCCTCTGCCGCGGCCACGTGAACGGAACGGCGCAGGCCCAGCTGACGACGGTGCTGCATCGCCGACAATCACGCCGTTTATCAACATTAAGGTATATCAATGCCCCGCCTTGGGCAAAGAATATCTCTCTTCTGCTGCGGAATTGGCAGTTTCCCTTGACCTCTATCAATGTGGAGGTATTCATTCTGCGCAAATCTGGCCAATGCAAGCGACGCTTGCCCGGCGAGCCGTCATCCGGCGGCACACCAAACCATCAGGAGCGGATGATAACGTCATGTCCATAGACGCAAGCACACTCGGTTTCGATCCAGAAGAACTTCGCACGAAGTACAGGTTCGAGCGTGACAAGCGGTTGCGGTCAGACGGCAATGAACAGTACAAGCCTATCGCAGGCGACTATTCTTTTCTTGCCGAAGATCCATTCGTCAAGCCGGGCTTTACTCGCGATCCCGTGACCGATGAAACCGACGTCGTCATCATCGGTGGTGGATTTGGCGGATTGCTGGCCGGCGCCCGCCTGCGCCAGGCTGGCGTCAAGGACATTCGCATCATTGAGAAGGCAGGCGATTTCGGC
>CAZRVW010000008.1:0-39099 GCA_964603645.1 uncultured Novosphingobium sp.
TTTCGGTGCGGCGGAAGAGGCCGCGACCGCGCCGCGCCGCGAAATCAGCATCGACTACGGGATCGGCGATACGGTCAAGGTTCTCGACGGTCCCTTCGCCAGCTTCAACGGCGAGGTCGAGGAACTCGATTTCGACAAGAACCGGGTCAAGGTCTCGGTCTCTATTTTTGGCCGCGCGACGCCGGTCGAACTCGATTTCGAGCAGGTCGAACTCCAGAGTTGAATCGCGATCCCGGTCTTGCGACCCGGGCAGGTTGGCGGTGCGCGGGAAGGCCGGGTGCTGCTGTCCTAAAGCAGATACAGAATCAGGAAAATTTCGATCCAGAGCAGGTCTACGAGGTGCCAGTAGCAGCCGGCGGCCTCGACCAGCAGGTGGCCTGGTCTCTGTGCCGTCGCATATCGCCGGGCCACGAGCCACAGCAGTCCGACGCCGACGAGCACGTGTAGCGCGTGGTAGGCGGTGAGCGCATAATACCACATGTAGAATCGATTCTCGGTGAGCACATGTCCTGCGCCGAGCGAATGCGCGTATTCGAAGACCTTCAGGCCGAGAAACAGAACCCCGCTCAGCGCCGCCGCCTTGAGGTATTGCGACGCCCGTTCCGCAGTGTTCGCCACGCGCGTTCCCATGGCCACCGCCCAGGAGCCTGTGAGCAGGACCACGGTGTTCACTGCGCCGACCCAAGTGAGCAGGCCCGCTTGTCCGGTTTGGAAATCTTCGCGATGGACCGCCATGTCCTGCGCGGCCAATACGAAGAACAGAAAGAACAGGCCCAGATCGGCAAAGATGAAGACCCACAGACCGGTCTCTCCCGGCAGGCTCTTGCCCGGCACGCCATGCCCTCCCTTCATGCGACCGCTCCCTCATCCGGTGCTGCGGCGGCTTGCGCCAGGATGCCGCGGCGAACGAGCCAAAACGTCAGGGCCAGCCAAGTGAAAGTATCTGCAAAGGGCAGCCACCAGCCAAACACGCTGTTCCAGGCGAACCAGCCTTCATGGAAGAACACGATCATGACAGCGGGCAGATAGGCGATCGTGGCCGCGATGGTGTAATAGCAATACCAGCGTGGGAAGACCGGATTAGCGGACTTGTCCATCAGTCCCGCAATCGCGACGCAGGCCGGGAACGGGACGTATGGCGAGAGCATGCCGAGAAACGGCAGCCAGGCGAAATCGCTGGCCAGTTGTACAAGTTCGGGCGCGCGCTCGACCCGGAACAGCGCCACCGTCCAGAACATCAGCGGAAAAGTGAACGATACGATATTACCGGCGCCGGCCATCAGCGCTGTATATGTCAGCACCTTCGGCCCGTCCCTTTCGATCCGCGCGATCTGGGCAATTATGGCGGCCTGATAAGTCATCAGAAAAACCGTGCTGACCATGCACATCATCATGCAGATACGCAGCCGGTCGCGGTGCGCATCGAAGAAATCCGCCACCTCGACGGCCGTCATCGAAGGAGCAAGCGGCGGAAGCAGATGGCCGATCGCGACCCAGCCTGCGAAGAACAGCACCATGAACGGAATCATGGTGTAGCAGAACCAGAGCTGGACCTTTGCGCCCGCGGGCAGGTGTCGCGGCGGGGCGGACGTCATGCCAGCGCTCCGGCTGAGAGAAGATAGACGGCTATCCCCGTCGCGACGATCCATAGCACCGCGTTCACGTGCCAAATCGCTGGCGTTCGCCACAGTCCCATATAGACGGCCATTACAAGGTAGATTTTGGCGTCGGCGATCGCGATCAATGCCGCCGGCATCGAGGCACCGCGCGCTAGCAGCCAGCCGAGCAAGGTCGCGCCGACTAGGAGCAGCCATGTGGCGTGGGCTGTGGCTGCGCTCATGCGCGGCGCCGTTTCGTTTTGTTCGCGACCGCCTTCGTCCATGCGCATTCCCCCCTCGTTGGCGAGCGAAGCTAGCGGGACGGTGGGGGTCTGCCAAGTGACGAAGATGCTTGGTGCAGTACCGTCGCGCATGCCGTGCCGCTTGTGTCCGCCATTCAGCTGACCTAGCCTTTGCAATGGGAGACGGGACATGGCTACGCAGGACATCGCAACAGATACCGCCGGTATTGCCGAAGGGCCTCGCGAGGCGCTCATCGTTGCATGGATCGCGGATAATCTGGGCGCGAGGGTAACGCGGATCGAGATGCAAGGCCGCTGGCGGCCGGCATGGTTTGTCGATGCCGAGCGCGATGGCGAGCGGTTGCACCTCTACGTTCGCGGCGAGCGGACCGAGAATTTCCTGCCCTATGGCTTGCGCCGAGAATACGAGGTGCATCGCTGCCTTGAGCAAGGCGGCATCCGGGTGCCGCACCTTTATGGCTTCATCGAAGACTTGCCGGGCAGCGTCATGGACGTTGTGCCGGGCCGCCCGAACCTGGGAACCTGCGACGATCCGCAGGACAAGGACGCGGTGCTCGGCCAGCTGGCAGAGCAGATGGTGGCGATGCATGCGCTCGATCCGCAACCGCTGGTCGATGCGGGTCTGCGGCTGCCCACGGAGCCGCGCGACGTTACCCTGTCTCTGTTTCAGGACTTCTACGACAACTATGCCGCGCGCCATCAGCGCCCCGATCCGCTGCTCGAATTCTGCGCGCAATGGGTATTGCGCAACGCGCCCGAGGCGTCGGAACCGGCGCGGGTGATCGCCTGCGATGCCGGGCAGTTCCTGTTCGATGGCGACACGCTTACGGCAATGATGGACTTCGAGCTGAGCGCGCTGGGCGATCCGCTAATGGACCTCGCCGCTCTGCGCATTCGCGGCCAGTGGGAGGACCTTGGCGATATTCCTGCGTTCTACCGCCGCTACGAGGCGGTGTCGGGCCGGCCTGTCGACATGCAGAAGGTCCGCTTCAACACCGCTGCCTTCTCGCTCGCAGGTGCGCTGGCTTCGGCGATCTGTGTCGATCAGTTCCTAGAGGCGCCATCGGAAAACGCCGACTATGTCGAGTACCTGTCGTGGGTGACCTGGGAAGTGAAACAGGCCATCGAGGCGATCGGCGAGTATCTCGGTATTGCGCTTGCCGCTACCGAGCTTCCCGAACCGGCGAACACCGGCCTAGACGAGGCGCTGTTCGCGATGGGGGCGGCGCTGGAAAGCGGCGCGGGCGGTTCGGCCGTGGACGAATACCGCCACCGCGTGCGGGTTTCGATCCATGCCCATATGCAGCTCGTCAATGCTTACGGACCGGCATTCGAAGAGGAATATTGCGGCGATGTCGCGGACTTGCTGGGTCGCACGCCGCAAAGCGTGGCAGAGGCCGATCGCTGGCTCGAAGATTTCGTGCGGTCTGCCGGTCCCGATGCAGACGAAACCCTGCTGATTTTGCTGCACCGCCGTGTGTGCCGTCAGGCCTGGCTGCTGGCCGTGCCGGGTTCCTATTACATCGCCGGGCTGACCGAGCCGCTCAAGCCGATTTAGACTGAACGTTCCGCCAGCCGAATCCTATCGGCAACTGCGATGGGCGCCGATGTCGCGGATGTCGAGAATGCGGCGATTGTTGGCGGTGGTCTGTACGCACAGCCGTGTCGGGCGATAGTAGTAGACCGCGTAGAGCGTGCGACCCGATGAGAAGGAATCGACGTTCTCGAATCCCGTGCGCGCAGCTCGTCGATCGCCCGCACCGCATTCATGCCCTGGATGCCCGAAATGCTGCCCATCATCGGATTGCCGTATCCGGGATTGAATCCTCCGTCCGAGCCGGTCGAACGCAAGTAGCGTTCCCGCGCCCAGCCGTGCATGCGGCCATCAAGGGTGGAAACCCGGCACCATTCTTCGCCGTTTGCCATTTCGCAACCCTCGCGACGGAGGGTCGTTCCAGCATTGACCCGGCCGACGACATAGCTGGATTTGCTGGGCTGGCTGGCGATGGTCAGCGCGTTGTTTACGCCGTAGACTTCGACCAGGTCGCCTCTGGTGCCGCTGCCATGGCCGGGATAGTGCCCGGCGCCGTATGCGGGCCGTAGGTATCGGTCGCGCGCCCAGCCGCGGGTGCGATAATCCAGCGTCGAGACCTCGCACCAGCTCTCGCCGCCATATTCGTCACGGCCGTAATTGCGCAGCTGCGTGCCCTCGGCCACTTCGCGCCGCACGCGCGAATTCTTGTCGGACGAGACGAAGATGCGCAGCGATCCCTATTGCAGGTTGTAAACCTCGACCTGCTGCCAGTCCTGCTGATAGCCGGAATCCGGAGTCTTGTTCTTGTCTTTGCGCGAGAGCAGCGCCGCCAGCACCGCCACGCCGACTGCCGCCGCGGCCACGGCTGCGGTGGTCTTGCCGCCGCCCGATTTCCTGCCGCAATCGGATGCCGAAACATCGGCGATCGCGGTATAGCGCCCGTCGTAGGTGCGCACCTCGATACAATCGTCCTTCTTGTCGTTCCACCAGTAGCTCAGCTTGCGGTCGCCGTCCTCGGTGGTCTTGACGTGCTCGAAGCCGCGCGCCTGGAGCTGCGTTTCGCCGCCTGCAGCGCGCGCGCCGACAAGGTCCTGGAGTGATTCGGCCGATTTGGCCCAAGCCGGGGTCACGACGAGAGAGGCAATCACAACCCCAGCAACCCATCTCGATCCGAACCCTGCTTTCATTGCACGATCTCCTGCGTCCTCTATCATCGTCCCGGTCTTGCGACTCGCTGCATATCACAATCACGCCATTTCAGACAGTTGGGGCAGGGCGGCACCGTCTCGCTTGCAATCCCGCGCAATCCTGCTATCCGCGCGCCTTCCCGAAAGGGAACCCGCGCGGGAGGCACGCCGAGGCACGCCGTTTGCACCGCTTAACATGAGGGTCGGCGAGTCCGTCCCGACAGTGTGAAAGGAGGCCAGTCATGGCCAAGAAGATCGACGGCTATATCAAGCTGCAGGTGCCCGCCGGCACCGCCAATCCCTCGCCGCCTATCGGCCCCGCGCTCGGTCAGCACGGCGTCAACATCATGGAATTCTGCAAGGCGTTCAACGCGGCGACCGACCAGTACGAAAAGAACATGCCGATCCCGACCATCATCACGGTCTATGCGGATCGCAGCTTCACGTTCGTTACCAAGACCCCGCCCGCCAGCTTCCTCATCAAGAAGGCGGCGAAGCTTAAGTCGGGCTCGAAGGAGCCGGGCAAGGTTTCCGCCGGAACCATCAAGCGTTCGGCGCTGGCCGAGATCGCCGAGACCAAGATGGCCGATCTCAACGCCAACGACATCGAGCATGCGACCCGGATCATCGAAGGCTCCGCGCGTTCGATGGGCATCGACGTGGTGGAGGGCTGAGGCCATGACAAAGCAGACCAAGAAGCAGAAGCTCATCGAGGAAAAGCTGGGCGACAACATGGAGCTGCGCAGCTTCGACGATGCGATCAAGCTGCTGCGCGAGCTCGCGCCCGCCAAGTTCGACGAGACGGTGGAAGTGGCGATGAACCTCGGCGTCGACCCGCGTCATGCCGACCAGATGGTGCGCGGCATGGTGTCGCTGCCTTCGGGCACCGGCAAGGAAGTGCGCATCGCCGTGTTCGCCAAGGGCGACAACGCGGAGAAGGCACTGGCCGCCGGAGCCGACAAGGTTGGCGCCGAAGACCTGATGGAAGACATGCAGGCCGGCAATCTTGACTATGACCGCGTGATCGCCACGCCGGACATGATGGGTGTGGTCGGCCGTCTCGGCAAGGTGCTTGGTCCCAAGGGCCTGATGCCGAACCCGAAGCTGGGCACGGTCACGCCGAACGTCGAACAGGCGGTCAAGGACGCCAAGGGCGGCCAGATCGAGTTCCGCGTCGAGAAAATGGGCATCATCCACTCGGGCATCGGCAAGATGTCGTTCACCGACGAGGCGCTGAAGGCCAATTTCGACGCGCTGATCGATGCGATCGTCAAGGCCAAGCCGTCGGGCGCCAAGGGCAAGTTCGTCAAGAAGGTCGCGCTGACCTCGACGATGGGCCCGGGCCTCAAGATCGATACGGCGCTGCTCGAAGGGGCGTAAACTCCTCTCGAAATGTCTAAATTTTGAAAGCGGGTCGGGGGAAACTCCGGCCCGTTTTGCTTTTGGCGTGCGCTAGTGCCGGTTCTCGGGCATTGTCTGTGCGTGAGCCAGTCTGCCGATCGTAACCACGTCCATGCCTATCTCAACCGCGTCGCGGGCGCGCATCCGCCGCACGAGGTTCACGGCCTGTTCGTCGACTGGGCCTCCTCGCAGATCGAGGATGGCCGCATTCGCAAGCTGTTCGCCCGCATGGCCGACCGCGCGGGCATCGGAAAACGCTGGAGCGTGCTGGGCGAAGAGGCCTACCGGCGCAGCGACGGGCTCGATTTCTATGGCCCCGACGCCAGCATTTCGACCGGCGCGCGCATGGCAGTCTATGCCCGCGAAGCGCCGCTGCTGGCGCTGAAGGCTATCGAGGGACTGGGACCGCTCGGGACGATCACGCATGTGGTGGTGGCAAGCTGCACCGGGTTTGTCGCGCCGGGGATCGATCAGATTCTAGCCCGCGCGCTCGGCCTGCCCGGAACGGTCGAGCGGGTGCTGATCGGCTATATGGGCTGCTATGCCGGGATCACCGCGCTTCGCACCGCGCGGCACATCGTTCGCTCCGAGCCGGAAGCGCGGGTGCTGGTGGTGACGGTCGAGCTGTGCACCTTGCACCTGCAGCCGGTGAGCGATCTCGAGAAACTGCTGGCCATGCTCCAGTTCGGCGATGGCGCCGCCGCTGCGATCGTCACGGCCAAGCCGGAAGGTTTCGAACTGACCGATCCTTTCGCTCTCGCGCTGCCCGAAAGCCATGATCTCATCACCTGGCAGATTGGCGACCACGGCTTTGCCATGCACCTGTCGGGCGAAGTGCCCGGACGGATCGCCGATGCGCTGGCCGATCCCGCCATTCGCGAGGTCGTGGCCGGTGGCGCGGCGACTGACAGCTGGGCGGTCCATGCCGGAGGGCGCTCGATCCTCGATGCCGTCGCGCGCGGCCTCGAATTGCCCGAAGACGCACTCGATCCCTCGCGCGGGGTGCTCTCCGACCACGGCAACATGAGTTCGGCGACGGTGCTGTTCGTGCTCGAACGGATCATGGCGGGCGGCGCGAGTATCGCCGACGGACTTGCCATGGCGTTCGGCCCCGGTCTTGCGGTCGAGGGGCTGGGTTACCGGAGCGCAGGGTGAGCAAGCTGGCGCAGCGCTCGCTTGCCGAGGAGCAGATGGACGCGGCGGACTTGCCGGAAGAGACCTATGCGGCAATTCTCGCCGATCTCGCGCAGGTCAACGCGCTGACCATGGCGGCAAGGCCGACGCTGGCTTTCTTAGAAAAGATCGCGGAGCAGGGGCGGAGACTCAAGGTTCTCGATGTCGGTTTCGGCCATGGCGATATGCTGCGGCGGATTGGCCGCTGGGGCGCGAAACGCGGCGTGGCCTGCGAACTTGTCGGGATTGATCTCAATCCGCGCAGCGAGGCAGTGGCCCGCGCCGCAACCCCGTCCGACATGCCGATAACCTTTCGCACCGGCGACTATGCTGCGCTGGCGGGCGAGGGCTGGGACGCGGTCATCTCCAGCCTCGTTGCCCATCACATGAGCCGCGAGCAATTGGTCGCCTTCCTGCGTTTCATGGAGTGCGAGGCGACGCTTGGCTGGTTCGTCAACGACCTGCACCGGCACGGGCTGGCCCACTTCGGTTATCCGTTGCTGGCGCGCATGATGGGCTGGCACCGGATCGTGCGCGAAGACGGCACCCTGTCGATTGCACGGGCCTATCGGCCCCACGAGTGGTCGGACATTCTCGAGACTGCCACAATCGCAGGTGCCGAAGTGCGCCGCTGGTTCCCGTTCAGGCTATGCGTGTCCAGGGTCCGCTGATTATTGGCGGCGGGCCGGCGGGAGCCGCCGCTGCCATCGCGCTCGCGCCAGCGGGTTTGCGGCCCGTGGTGCTGGAGCGGCATGCGGAGCCGCACGACGCGCTGTGCGGCGGGTTCCTGAGCTGGTCGACCGCGCGGCGTCTCAGGGCGCTGGGTGTCGATCCGGCAAAGCTTGGAGCGCAGGCAGTGGATCGGGTGCGGCTGATTGCCGGTCAGCGATACGCAGAGACGACCCTGCCGCAGCGTAGCTGGTCTCTCTCGCGCAAGGTCCTCGACGCAGCCTTGCTGGCCCGTGCCGAAAGGGAGGGCGCCGAGGTCCGGCGCGGTGTCAGGGTGACGGCGCTGGAAGCGGGCAGGGCCGTTCTGGCCGATGGCGCTGCGCTGGAAACAGACCGGCTGATCCTTGCCACCGGCAAGCACGACCTGCGCGGCGCGGGGCGCGAGCAACCAAGCAACGATCCTGCCATCGGCCTGCGCTGGCGGCTGGCTGAAACCGACAAATTGCGCGACATGGTCGCCAGTGCGGTCGAGCT
The DNA here is from genome assembly GCA_964603645.1 of uncultured Novosphingobium sp. Taxonomy (GTDB): domain Bacteria; phylum Pseudomonadota; class Alphaproteobacteria; order Sphingomonadales; family Sphingomonadaceae; genus Novosphingobium. Next base: position 8,360 of record CAZRVW010000008.1, read on the forward strand.
GCATCTGTTCCCCGGGGGCTATGCCGGGCTGGCCGTGCAGGAGGACGGCGCGGGCAACCTGTGCATGGCGGTGAGGCGCAGCGTGCTGATTTCGGCGGGGAGCGATCCGGTGCGTCTGCTCAATAGGCTGACAGAGGAAAACCCCTCTCTGGCCGCGCGCATCGACGCAGCAGGGAGCGATCCCGGCCCGGCACAAGCCATTGCCAATGTCCCCTATGGCTGGATCGCGCGACATCCTGCGGGCGAAGCTCTGCGGATCGGCGATCAGGCGGGGGTCATTCCCTCGCTTGCGGGGGAGGGGATCGCCATTGCCCTGGCAAGCGGCGCAGCGGCGGGGCTCGCGATTCAGCGGGGCATTGAAGCAGCGCGCTTCCAGCGACGGCTGGCACGGCGCCTGCGGTTTCCGGTCGCGGTGGCAGGGGCGATTGCGGGCGCGGGCACCCGCTCTCTCGGCAGTGCGGCACTGGTCAGAACGGTCAAACTGGCCCCGGCACTGTCGCGTCTCGCGGCTCGTCTGTCACGCGTGACCGACGACCCGCGCTCCGCGATCAGCGGGTTGTGAACCTGTCCATCGCTGCGGCGAGTTCCACCGGGCAGGAATAGAACGGGGAGTGATCGCAATCGAGAGTGGCGACCGATTCGATTCCTGCGGCCTCATATAGGCTGCGCTGGAATTCGAGCGACAAGGCGTTGTCCTGGACACACTCGACGTAATGGCGCGGCAGCGTCCCGTATCGCTCTGCGCTCAGCTCCATGACCTCGCGAAGCGGAGTCATGTTCTGAACCGGATTGAGGAGGGAAGCAGCGCGTTCGATGTGGTGCGGCTCGCAAGTGTTGTAGAACATGGGGCCGATCCCGGCGAGATTGAGAGTGCTGATGGTTGGCAGCTCGGCCGGCTGATCTGGCTGCTCGCCGCGCGCGCTGGCAAAGGATTCGCCATTCTTGGTGACCAGCGCGGTCACATAGATCAGGCCTTCGAGCCGCTCGGCATGAGCCTCGCCCGAGGCAGTGATGGTCAGGCCTCCAAGCGAATGTCCGACGAGCCACGCCTTGTCATCGAACCGGTTGAGCGCGGAACCGACTCGCTCGACATAGGCGGCAAGGCTCACCTGATCGGCTGGCGTCGGATCCGGACCATTGCCCGGCAGGTCGATGGCAAGAGCCCGATGTCCGAGGCGCTCAAGTTCCGGCACGAGTTCTTCCCAGCACCAGGCGCCATGGTAGGCGCCGTGAACCAGGACGAATGTCGCCATGCTATTCGATTCCTCCCGGATAGGCCGGGCGCTCCATGGCCTCCAGGCCGCGCATCAGCTGGCGCACGCAGCTAGCCAGCTCTTCGGCATCGACCGAGCGCACCACGAAATTCGCGCCTGACTTGCCGTCGCGCCAGAACGGATAGGAGCCGATCTGGCAGCCCTCGAAGGCGGCTTCGGTCTCGCGCAGCAGGTCGGCGACTTCGCTTTCCTGCACCCAGCAGCCCAGCGTTTCCGACAGCAGCTTGTGCCCGCCTTCGAGCGTGCCCGACAGCGCATCGAGCATGCCGGCGGTGATCTGCGGAACGCCTGCCATCAGGAACACGTTGGCGAAGCGAATGCCGGGAGCGCCGGTATAACGGTTGGGGATCAGCACCGCGCCGTCCGGCACGCGGGCCATGCGCAGCCGCGCCTCGGTCAGCCCGCCAGGCTTGTCGGCATAGTAGCCCTCGAGAATTGCGCGCGCATCGGGATGGACAATGACCCCCACGCCCAGCGCCTCGGCCACGGCATCGACGGTGATGTCGTCATGGGTCGGGCCGATGCCGCCGGTGGTGAACAGATAATCGTTGCGGGCGCGAAGCGTGTTGACCGCTTCAACGATCGCGGGAGTGTCGTCGGCGACGACGCGGACCTCGGAAAGGCGGATGCCTTGCACGCCCAGCCACTCGGCAACCTGCGCGATATTCTTGTCATGCGTGCGACCGGAAAGGATCTCGTCGCCGATGACGATCAGCGCGGCGGTGAAGATGCGGGACGATTCGGCCATTGCGCTCCCGCGTTAGGGCAATTCCGGTCAGGCCGCTAGTCGGCTGCGACCATCTTCGGCGCCCGTTCAAAGCGCATAACGCCATCGTCGATTGGTGCGCTGCGCATCTGCTCGCGGTCGGCGAAATAGTCCATCGACAGCTGCCAGGGAGGCTGGGTGGCGCTCTTGGGCAAAAGGTGCCGCGATCGCTGGAGATGGCCGGAGGAAAAGCCCCACAGCAGGTCCTGCTCCTCCAGCTCGTGATCCTCGGCCAGGATCGGCGTGGCGACCTGCATGTCCCACGCGTCCATCTGCGTGAACAGGCGGCACAGCCAGTTCGAGACCATGTCCACGCGCAGCGTCCAGCCCGCGTTGAGATAGCCGAACAGCGCCGCAAGGTTCGGCACGTTCGAAAACATGCAATTGCGGTAATAGAAGTGCTCGCTGAAATCGACCGGCACGCCGTCGAGGCTGACCTGTGTATTGCCGAGTACGGCAAGCTTGAGGCCGGTAGCGGTAACAACGATGTCGGCGTCGAGAAACCGGCAATCGGCAAGCCTGATGCCTTGGGAATCAACCCGCTCGATTTGCCCGGTGACAATCTCGGCCCGTCCATCGCGAATCGCGGTAAACAGGTCGCCATCGGGGATCAGGCACAGGCGCTGCTCCCAGGGATTGTAGGGCGGGGTGAAATGGTCCGCCTCGTAGGCTTCCCCCAGCTGATTGCGGATCTGGCCGTGCAGGAACCGTGCCACGGAATGTGGTTTGCGGCGCGAGCGCTTGATGAACATGTTCTGCAGACGCGTGTTCTTGGCGCGGGTCAGGGCATAGGCCCAGCGTGCCGGCAGCACGCGGCGCAGCAGGTTGGCGATTCGGTCGCGCGAAGGCTGAGTGACGTACCAGGTTGGTGTGCGCTGGAGCATCACGACCGAGGCCGCGCTTTCGGCGAGCGCTGGGACTAACGTGGCGGCGGTCGCGCCCGAGCCGATCACGACCACCCTCTTGCCTGCAAAGTCGAGGTCCTGCGGCCAGTGCTGCGGATGGACCACCGGCCCGGCAAAGTCACCAAGGCCGGCTATCTGTGCGTCGTAGGGATCGTCCTGATCGTAGTAGCCGGCACCGAAGAACACGAATCGGGCTCGCGTGGTGCCGAAGGTTCCGTCGTTCGACCGCCATGTGACGGTCCACAGGCCCGCAGCGGAGTCCCAGTCCGCCGAGACGACCGCGCGGCCATGCCGGATGCGTTCGGGCAGGCCATGGTTCGCCGCCACGCCTTCCAGATAGGACAGGATTGTCGCGCCTTGCGCAATTGATTTGCCGTCGCGCCACGGCTCGAACTCGTAGCCGAGTGTATACATGTCGCTGTCCGAGCGCACGCCGGGATAGCGGAACAGGTCCCAGGTGCCGCCGATGCGCTCGCGCCGTTCGAAAATCTCGAAAGTCCGGCCCGGGCACTGGCGAACGAGATGAGCGCCAAGCCCGATTCCGGAAATTCCTGCGCCGACGATGAGCACGTCCAGCGGTGGGCCGGTCATGGCGTCCATGTCTGTGTTCTCCTCCGCCCGGATAGGTCGCCAACAGAGCGATTGCCATAGTCTCGGACGTGTTGCACAAACCCGCCATGACAGTCATAGCCGCGCGCCGCTATCGCGGCGGAAAGATTGCAATACCGGACCTGTCGGTCGATGGCCCCGGCACAGGAGAGCCCGGTCCCGGCGAGTTTGACTGGATCGGGTTGGCTCATTCGAACCTGGCGGAAATGAATCTGCTCGCGCGGCAATATGCGCTTCACCCGCTCGCCATTGAGGACGCGCTCAACCCGGTGCAGATTGCCAAGGTCGAGGCCTATGGCGAAGGCCTGTTCATCGTCGCGCGGACCGCCGCGCTGGATGGCAACAAGGCGATCTCCTATGGCCAGACCGCGCTGTTCGTCGGGCGGAATTTTCTGGTGAGCGTGCGGCTCGGCTCGGATCGCGAGCACACCGAGCTGCGGCGGCGGCTGGAAATGGAAGAGGACCGGTTGGCCGAAGGTTCCGACTGTGTCGCCCATACCATTCTCGATTTCATCGTCGATGGCTACACACCGATCATCGACGCCTTCGAGGCTGCGGTGCAGCAAATCGAGGAACATGCCATCGACGCCTTTCCCGCGCCCTACACGATCCGCCGGATCTTCCGCCTGCGCCGCCAGCTGCGCCGGTTCGAGCGGCTGTGCGGGCCGATGGAGGCAGTGTGCGAGCGCCTTTCCGTGACCGATTATCCGGCGATCGATGGCGGCGCGAAGGTGTGGTTTCGCGACGTGCTCGATCACGTGCGCCGGGCCATGGCGCGGGTGCGTGGCCTGCGCGAGACGCTCGATACGGTGGTCGAGACAGCGAGCCTGCTCGAACAGCACCGGCAAGGCGCGATGACCCGCCAGCTTGCGGCATGGGCGGCGATCCTGGCGGTGCCGACTGCGATTGCCGGCATCTACGGCATGAATTTCGACGTTATGCCAGAACTGCGCTGGCGCTACGGCTATTTCGCGGTGATGGGCGTGATCGCGGCGATCTGCGGCGGGCTGTGGCTGCGGTTCCGCAAGATCGGGTGGTTGTGAGAGAGCTTTGGTTCGCCGACGCGAACATAGCCATCCATCCCTGACCCACTGCCAAAGAAAAAAGGGCCGATCCGAAGACCGGCCCTATTTGAGTTTGGGAGAGGATGCCTGAAAGGCCCGTCCCTCTTGATCGAATCGGTTGTTTGCTGCAAGTGCGAAATATTCTCCGACTATTGCAAAGTTTGCAACTATATCGGGATTATTGCGTATTTTCAGACCAAAGCTCCGAAAAGATCGTGTTCGTCGGCGTGTTCCACCAACGCCCGGGCGATCGATCCGGGTTGCATTGCAATATCGACATTGCGCAGAAACACATTGCCGTCGATTTCGGGCGCATCGGCCTGGCTGCGCCCGGTCGCGCCCACATCGCCGTCCTCGTCCGGCTCGCCCACTTCGTCGATGATGACGGGAATGACTTTGCCGACCTTCGCCGCCAGCTTGTCCGCGCTGATCCGCGCGGTCAGTTCCATCAGCCGTGCATAGCGCTCTTCCTTGATTTCCTCGGGCACGGCGTCGGGCAGGGCGTTGGCTGCCGCGCCTTCGACCGGCTCGAAGCGGAATGCGCCGACCCGGTCGAGCTGTGCTTCCTCCAGCCATTCGAGCAGGTAGGCGAAGTCCTGCTCGGTTTCGCCGGGAAAGCCGACCACGAAGCTGGAGCGCACGGCGATGTCGGGACAGATGTCGCGCCACTGGCGCAGCCGCTCGAGCACCTTGGCTTCGTTGGCTGGTCGCTTCATCGCCTTCAGGACCGAAGGGCTCGCGTGCTGGAACGGAATGTCGAGGTAGGGCGTCAACAGGCCCTCGGCCATCAGCGGCACCACCGCATCCAAGTGCGGATAGGGATATAAATAGTGCAGCCGCACCCAGGGTTGTTCGCCTTCAGGTGTCTTCAACCCGCCCAGCTCGCGGGCGAGGTCGGTCATGTGCGCGCGGACCTCCCGCCCATGCCATTCACGGGCCTCGTGGCCGATATCGACGCCATAGGCCGAAGTGTCCTGGCTGATGACCAGCAGTTCCTTCGTGCCTGCGGCGACCAGCTTTCCCGCCTCGCGCAGCACCGCGTCGATCCGGCGGCTGGCGAGTTTGCCGCGCAATTGCGGAATGATGCAGAAGGCGCACGAGTGATTGCAGCCTTCTGAAATCTTGAGATAACTGTAGTGGCGCGGGGTGAGCTTGATGTCGGGCTGGGGCACCAGATCGACGAAGGGCCCCTGTCCCGGCGGCGCGGCATCGTGCACCGCCTCGACTACCGCTTCGTACTGGTGCGCTCCGGTCACCGCCAGCACGTCGGGGAATTTCGCGCGAATCGTCTCCGCCTCCTCGCCCATGCAGCCGGTGACGATGACGCGGCCATTCTCGGCAATCGCCTCGCCGATCGCGGAAAGGCTCTCTTCCTTGGCCGAATCGAGAAAGCCGCACGTGTTGACCAGTACCACGTCCGCGCCCGCATAATCGCCGCTCATCGCATAGCCGTCGGCGCGCAGGCGCGTGAGGATGCGCTCGGAATCGACCAGCGCCTTGGGGCAGCCCAGGCTGACCATGCCGACCTTGGGCTGGGGAGGGATCGTGGAACTCGCCATTGCGGGCGCGCCCCTACACCCGTGGCGGCATTTACGCTAGTGTGCTCCGACTGTTTGGGAGAGTGCCGATGGGAGCCCTGAATTTGCCGGCCATAGTGCTGGGCGCCGTGCTTGCCGCGATGATCGGCATCGTCTGGTACGGTCCGATGTTCCGTTTCGTCCAGCCGTTTGTGAAGGATGAGCCGAAAGAGCGCCAGCATTTCGTCATGGTGCTTGTCGTGATGCTGATCGGCGCGACCATGCTGGGGCACAATCTTGCGCGCATCGGCAGCGAGACGCTGGCGGCGAAGCCGTGGCTCTACTTCATGCAATCGGGCGGAATTGCGCTGTTTTTCATCATTCCCGTGCTGTGGTCGACCTATTACCGGCTAGGATCCGGGCGCAGGTTGAGGCTGGTCGCCTGCGGCTATTACCTGGTCGCCTATCTGGCGATGGGTGCCGTGTTCTGGGCCTTGGCCTGAGGCGCCTGAGACTCCACGCAAGCGCCGAATTGGGCTAGACCGTCCCTCGGAGAAGGAGGGTGTGTCATGGGTGAGATCAATCTTCTTGCGGTATTTCTGGGCGCCGTGGCGTTTTTCGCGGTCCGCATGGTCTGGTATACGGTGCTGTTCGGCAAGGCCTGGCAGAAGGCGTCGGGGATGACGCCCGAGAACACCGAGGGCGCCGAACATGGCGCTCATCTTCGGGCTGAGTTTCCTGTTTGAGCTGCTGATTGCGACAGTGCTGGGCCACCAGTTCGCCATGATCGATCCGAGCGATCGCGCGAAGATGCTGATCGCTACTGGCACCGGCGCGTTCATCATGGTGCCTGCCATCGGCATCAATTACCTCTACCTGCGCAAGAGCGCGGCGCATTTCTTCATCGATGCGGGCCATTTCATTGTCGGCATGGCGGCAATGGGCGCGGTGTTTGTGTGGCTGGGTTAGTTTCGCTTAGTCCCAGCTCGATGAGCCGCCATCTACCGGCAGCATTGCGCCGTTGATATAGCTCGCGCGGTCGGACAGCAGGAACAGCATCGCGTCGGCATATTCGCTCGGCAGGCCCATGCGCGGCGTCCAGTAGTGCCCGGCATGGCTGCCGACCTGGGCGCGTTCCTGTTCCTCGAACGACACCCCTGCCTCCTGGGCGCTCTTCGTCACCTGCGCGGTTACGCCCTCGCCCTTGATCCAGCCGGGGTGAACGGCATTGACCCGCACGCCCGCCTCGCCGCCCTCGCGCGCCCAGTTCTTGACGACATGGGCAAGCGCGGCCTTCATCGCGCCAAACTGGCCGGTCATGCGGCGGTAGTCGCGCGAGGAATTGGCGCCGAGGTGAACCATGGCGCCCGATTGCTGCTCGATCATGCCGGGCAGCACCGCGCGGGTGAGGCGCACCGCGCTCATCAGCACCCATTCGAACGCCTCGTTCCAGCCTTCGTCGACGCCGATTGCGGGGCTGGGGTGGCCGGGGCCGAGGCGGCTGGTGGGAAAAACTCCCGCCGTGTTGCCGACAATGTCCACGCCGCCCAGCAGTTTGCGCGCCTGATCGGCCAGGCTGTCCGCGCCCGACGGATCGTGCAGGTCGACCGGTACGGCATGCGCTTCACCGCCAGATGATGCGATTGCCGCGGCCGTCTCTTCCAGCGGCTCGCGCTTGCGGCCCGCGAGGACGACGCGCGCGCCCTCGCGCGCCAGCGAGAGCGCCAGTTCGCGTCCCACGTCCTTGCCTGCGCCGACGACGATCGCGCGCTTGCCTGACAGGCCATAGTCAACCGGCATTGTTCTTGCTCCTGCTTGGCTCCCAATCCCCGTCGGGCCCGGCGTTCGGCAGGATCTCGACGATCATGTCCCCCGTGGCAATCGCGCGCGCTTCCTCCTCCCAGAAGCCGATGGCGACGCCGTCGCGATAGATGCGCAGCCCGCGTCCGCCGCTCTTAAGGCTGTTGAGATCGCAGCCGACTTCCTCTGGCAGGGCCACCCGCTCGACAAGCTGAACCCGCCCGCTGACCGAGGCGAGATCGGCGAGGTAGTCGGAGATGTGCGCGCCTTCGGCAGACCCTGCGAGCAGCAGCCCGGTAAAGCGCACCGGATTGATGACGTTGTCCGCGCCTGCCTCGCGGGCGAGAAATTCGTTGTCGTCGGCCCGGACAACGGCCGTGATCTGCTGGTGCGGTGCGAGATGGCGCACGGTCAGCACGATCAGGATCGTGGTATCGTCGCGGCCTGCCGAAACCAGCACGGCGCTCGCCTTTTCGATATGAACGGCGCGCAGCGTGTCGTCGCACGTCGCATCGCCTTCGAGCACGTTGCAGCCGCATTGCTCGGCGAGGGCGAGGCGATCTTCGTGTGGATCGACGACGACGATCCGTGCCGGATCGGTGCCGCGTTCGATCAGCTCATCGACCGCCTCCGAACCGCTGATGCCGTAGCCAAGCACGACGATGTGGTCTTCGAGCCGCTTCTGAATGCGGTTCATGCGCCATTTCTCCCAGCTGCGCCGGATCACAAAGTTATATGCGGTGCCGACGAATATGAAGAGCACCGCGAACCGGATCGGCGTGACGATGACCGCTTCGACCAGGCGCGCCTGGTTACTGACTGGCGCAATGTCGCCGAAACCGGTCGTGGTTATCGAGATCATCGTGAAATAGACGACATCGAGGAAGCTGACGTGGCCGTCCTGGTGATCGACGAGACCATCCCGGTCCATCCAGTGGATCAGCACCACCACGAAAACCAGCGCCAGCGCAGCGCCCAAGCGCAGGAAAACGTCAGCCCAGACTGGAACGTTGACCGCCCGCCTCAGCGGTTTGAACCGGATCGGCGGGCGCGGCTTGTTCATGGCTGGCCGGGCAGGTGATTCACCGGATCGACGGGTTTGCCGTCCTTGCGCATTTCGAAGTGAAGTTCGGTCTTGCGGGTGATGCTGGTATCGCCGACCAGGCCGACGCGTTCGCCCTTGCCGACCTGATCGCCTTGCTTGACAGTGATCCTGTCGAGCGAACCGTACGCCGAATGCCAGCCGTCACCGTGCTCGACGATGACGAGGTTGCCGAACTGGTCCGGGTCTTTCCTGGCGAAAATCACCTTGCCCCCGGCGATTGCCCGCACTGCTTCGCCGCGCTTGGCGACGATGTCGATGCCATCGTGGTATTGGCTTTCGCTGCGCGCCTTGAAGCCGCGCCGCAAGGGGCCGCTCAGCGGCCAGGCGAAGCGCGGTTCGGCGCTCTGCCGCACGACGGGAGCTGCAGCAGCCGGCGTCGCAGCCGGAGCCTTGCCCTGGTCAGTCTTTTCGCGTGGAATCTTCAACTTCTGGCCGATGCGGACGATGTAGGGATCGGTCAGGCCATTGGCCTCGATGATCAGGTCGCGATTGACCTTGGCGCGATTAGCAATGCCGTTCAGCGTCTCGCCTTCCTCGACGACGTGCACGGTTTCCTGATCGGCCGGCAGCGCCGACAGGCTTGTCGAAACGAGCAGAAGCGCGGCGCCGGTCAGGAGGCGCGCGATCATCCGTAACGCTCCGCCAGCGACGTCATCGAGGCATGGTGGGTAAGATCGAGCTGCAGGGGCGTGACGGCGACATAGCCGTCGGCGATCACTTCGAGGTCTGTCTCGTGCCCCGGCGTGTGTTCGATGCCGTGCAGGCCGAACCAGAAATAGTCGAAGCCGCGCGGGTCGGTGCTCTCGACCACGGAGCCGCGCGAATAGTCGTGAAACCCCTGACTAACCACGCGTATTCCCTTAACTTCCTTCGCAGGCAACGGCGGAAAGTTTATATTGATCAGGGTCCGCGAGGCAAACGACATATCCACAAGCGGGCCGAGCACACGCGTGCCCCATTCTTCTGCCGCTTCGAACGAAACCTCTTTGCCGTGATCGGCGCGGGCATAGACCTGGCTGAGCGCGATCGAGGGTATTCCGGCGAGCGCGCCTTCCATCGCCGCCGAGACGGTGCCCGAGTAGGTAATGTCGTCGCCGAGGTTGGCGCCGCGATTGACGCCGGACAGGATCAGGTCCGGCGGCTCGGGCATGACTTTCTTGAGCGCCATGGTGACGGAATCGGTCGGCGTGCCGCTGACCGAAAAGCGCCGCTCGGCGTGTTGGCGCAGGCGGATCGGGTGGGTGAGGGTCAGCGAGTGGCCCGCGCCGGATTGTTCCTCTGCCGGAGCGACGATCCAGATATCGTCGGACAGCTGGGCGGCGATCTTTTCGAGGACATAGATGCCCGGTGCGCCGATGCCGTCGTCGTTGGTGATGAGGATACGCATCAGCCTATCGGCTCCAGTTTCGTCACGCCGCCCATGTAAGGGGCGAGCGCTTCGGGCACCGTGACGGTGCCGTCGGCCTGCTGATAGTTCTCCAGCACCGCCACCAGTGTGCGGCCCACGGCAAGGCCCGAGCCATTGAGCGTGTGGACGAATTCGGTCTTCTTGGAATCGGCGGGGCGATAGCGCGCGTTCATCCGCCGTGCCTGATAGTCGCCGCATTGCGAGACGCTCGAAATCTCCCGGTAAGCCTGCTGTCCCGGCAGCCAGACTTCGAGGTCAAAGGTCTTGCGCGCGGTGGCGCCCATGTCGCCCGCGCACAGCAACATCTTGCGATAGGGCAGATCGAGCGCCTGGAGGATCGATTCGGCACTGGCGAGCATCTTCTCATGCTCGGCCTCGGCCTGATCGGGGGTGCAGACCGCGACCAGTTCGACCTTTTCGAACTGGTGCTGGCGGATGAAGCCGCGTGTGTCCTTGCCCGCCGCGCCTGCTTCGGACCGGAAGCAGGGGGTGAGCGCGGTCATGCGCAGGGGCAGGGCGCTTTCGTCGAGAATCTGCTCGCGCACCGCATTGGTGAGCGAGACTTCGGCGGTGGGGATGAGCCAGCGGCGTCCCGGTGTCCTCGATTCTAACAATTCGTCGGCTCGAGAAATGAACTCAGCCTCGGTCATTTCCATCAGCCTTTCAGGAGCTCGGCTTTCCAATAGTCTCTGAAAGGTTTCGATTATGCTGTCTCGCAATGGATGGGCGAGCGTTTGAAACAAATCCTCTTCGAACTTCGGCAATTGTCCGGTGCCGTAAACCGCCTCGTCCCTGACCAGCAGCGGCGGATTGCATTCCGTGTAGTCGTTCTCGCCGGTCTGCCGGTCGAGCATGAATTGCGCCAGCGCGCGGTGCAGCCGCGCCATGCCGCCCTTCAGGAAGGTGAAGCGCGCGCCCGAGATCGCTGCGCCGGTCTCGAAATCAAGTCCCAGCGCCGGGCCGAGATCGGCGTGCTCCTTGGCCTCGAAGTCGAAGTCTCGCGGCGTACCCCATTTCGCGATCTCGACGTTCGCATCCTCGTCCTCGCCATCGGGCACTTCCGCCAGCGGAATATTGGGCAGGGCGGCAAGGAACTCCTGTAACTCCTCGCCCAGCTTGCGGTCTTTCTCTTCCAGCGCCGGCAGACTCTCCTTCAGGCTTGCGACCTCGGCCTTGAGCGCATCGGCAGTCTCGGTGTCGCCTTTGCCCATGGCCGCGCCGATCGCCTTTGACGCTTCATTGCGGCGCGCCTGCGCCTCTTGCATCTGGGTGGAGACTTCGCGCCGCGCTTCGTCGAGCGCGACCAGGCGCGCGGCCTGCGACTCCACGCCGCGCCGGGCGAGGCCGGCATCGAAAGCATCGGGGTCGTCCCGGATCAGGCGGATATCGTGCATGGGGCGCAGGCTATGGGGATTTTTTGCCAGCGCCTCAAGCGCGCTCGGCGTGTTTGCGACAGGTTCGGGAACCATGCCGCCCGGCAATGCGTTGCACCGGAAAGAAGGAGAATAACATGATTGGCAAGATTATCGGCGCAGTTGCAGGTTCGAAGGTCGCGGACAGGATGAGCGGCGTCAGCAGCCCGTTCGGTGCGGCGGCAGGCATGGTCACGGCAACCGCGCTGCGGCGCATGTCGCTTCCGGCGATGGTCGTACTCTGAGCCGGCGGCTATTTCGCGAAGAAGTTCTACGACAGGAAGCAGGCCGAAAAGGTGATCACGCCTCCGGTCGATGCGAAGGCTCCCATCAGCAAGAAGACCGCAGAGCAACACCCGCTTCCGGCCTGAGCCGCTGATACTTAGTCCGGCTCGCGCACCGACTTGTATTCGATGAATTGCACATCGACGAGGCGGTGCGCGATCTTCCAGCCCGCCTCGGTGCGCACGTAGTTATCGCGATAGGTGATATACATGACCCGGTCCGAGAACATCTCGCGCTGGATCGGGTTGAGGTGATGCGAGGCTGAATAGATTTCGCCGGTCGCGGTGTCGCCATCGACGTCGATCAGCACGTTGTGCACCATGTGATAGGTCAGGTGGTACTGATCGAGCATTGACGGAATCTTGGCGAGCCGCTTGCGGCCCACGGTTTCCCGGCCGGCCAGTTCGAGCACCCCTTCCTCGATGAATTGCGCGGCAAACAGTTCCCCGTTGCGGGTGTCGCAGCCCTTTGCATAGTTGGCGATAAGCCGCCCGATTTCGCGTTCGTCGGCCAGGAGCGTGTCAGTTGAGGTCATGAGCGACATGTGCGGTAAAATTATTGTCGCGGCAAGTTTGGGCCTACGCCCCCCGGGAACGCGCCCCACAAAAATAGCGCTGTCCTACAACGCGCCGAATCGCATATGGCCTCGCGCGTCCGGTGCGGCTGCAGGCGCTTCGGACGGACCGTCCCGGCACTGAACGCCGAACGTTCGCAATGGCAGGCCACCAAGACCGCTCCCTTCTCCGTCGCCTCATTGCTGGGGGAGGGACCTCTGCCGGTGGCATCAAATCTCGACGCACCTTTTGTTTCACTCAGACCCAAGCGTCGTCGAGTCCGGGCACAAAACGCGGCAACCCCGCGCCGGTCATCGTTCCTCTCGCCCAACCCGGCAGCGCGAATCTGGCCGGGGCAGAGGCGCTTCCTAAAGCACCAGGCCGGGATCGGCGACGCCGAGCGAAACCTGCGTACATTCGATCAGGACCTCCTGGTCGATGTGGCGGTGAGTCGAACCCGTCTGGAGATCGCGAAAGGCGCGCTGGATCAGATTGGTCTCGTCATTGCGCACGCCGTTGCTGCCCGATGCGAACATCGCGAACTGCGCGGCGGCGAGCGCCACTTCGGTGGCCCAGCATGATGTCAGCCTGGCCTGCGCCACGGTTTCCACGCCGACGCGGCCCTTGTGCGCTGCCTGGTACCAGTCGTCGAACACCTTGTGGACCTGGGTGCGCGCCGCCTGCATCGCCGCGAGGTGCCGGCCGTATTCGAGCTGGAAGCGCGGCTGATCGATCAGGGTGTTGCGCTGGAAGCGCCGCTTGCGCGTGGCGAGCACGTGGATCTCATCGAGCGCGCGCTGCCCGACGCCGAGCGCCCAGGCGACATGCCCCGCCGAAATTCCAATCGCCTGGCATGGCCCGCCGATGTTTTTCTCGCGACCGGGCAGGCCCATGATCCAGTCGTCGGCAACTTCCTGGTCGATAATGTCGAAGTCGTAACTGCCGGTCGCGGCCAGCCCCATCACGTCCCAGTTGCCCTTGATGCGGGCCTTGTCGCGCGGCACCATGCACATGATCCACTCGGGATTGCCGTCGTCCTTCAATACCGGCTTGCTGTCTTTCTGGATGGCGAAAGCGCCGCCGAACCAGCTGGCGTAGCGCGAGCCAGAACCGAAATGGAAATGGCCGTCCCACACCCGATAGCCGCCATCGATGCGTTCGGCCTTGCCCAGGCTGGAGATCTGGGAAGCTGCCAGCAAGCCTTCGTCACCGTTGTAGATACGATCTGCGGCGGACGGGCCGAGGCCTACGGCGCCTCCGGTAAAACCGATCGCCATGAACACCCAGCCGGTCGAGCCATCGGCGTAGGAAAGCTCCTCGACAACATCGAGATAGGTGTGCGGGTCGACTTCCGCCCCGCCGAATTCGCGCGGCACCCTGAGGCCCCACAGACCGGCATCGGAAATCGCGCGGATTGCGTCGTCGATGATATAGGCGCGGTGCTCGCCCTCGGCAGCGGCCTGTTCGATGACCGGGCGGATCTCGCGCGCCACCTTGCGCGGTTCGGGGCAGGCGCGCGGCGCCAGCCTGATGAATTCCGGCAAGGGCTCCGGCACGGTTCCGTCGGTGTCCGCTGCCGCTGGCCGCGAATCGGTCATGCTTGCCATTCGATCCTCATCCTCGTGTCGTCCAGGGGAGGGGTAACCTATTGTTCGGTCTGTCACCACCGCGGCGTTCGCCGATCAGTCGTCAACGCCCTTGCTATGAACCCTCGGCGGGGTCGTGCCGGACATGGCCTCGAACTTGACAGAAACGAGAATTCAATTCTAATTTAGGGCCGATCGCCGGGCATGGCCCGTGCGAATCGAGACTTTCCCGACCGTGAGGATGCCACCATGACACAGGCCAGGCCGATTGACGCCGACAATCACTATTACGAGCCGCTCGATGCGCTCACCCGCTATCAGGACAAGAGCATGCAGACGCGCGGCGCGCAGATCATGCGCGACGGCAAGCGGGTATTCGTTGTGCTGGGCGGCAAAGTGAACCGCTTCATCCCGAATCCGACTTTCGATCCGGTGATTGTGCCGGGCTGCATTGACCTGTTCTTTCGCGGCCAGGTGCCCGAGGGCGTCGATCCCAGATCCTTTACCCAGGTCGAGCCGATCCACCCCGAATACCTCGATCGCGACAAGCGGATCGAGGTGCTCGACCAGCAAGGTCTCGCCGCCTGCATCATGTATCCCACGCTCGGCGTCGGGGTCGAGGAGGCATTGAAGGACGATCCGGAAGCCACGGTGGCGACGATCACCACCTTCAACCGCTGGCTTGAGGACGATTGGGGCTATGCGTACCAGAACCGGATCATCTCTCTGCCGCTGCTCTCACTGGTCGATGTTCCCGCCGCGCTCAAGGAGTTGGACCGGGTGCTCAAACTGGGCGCGAAGGGCGTTCATATCCGGCCCGCGCCGGTGCCAGCCGAGGGTGGCAATCGTTCGCTGGGCGATCCGATCCACGATCCGGTCTGGGCCGCGATTGCCGAAGCGAACATTCCGGTGTTCTTCCACCTCGGCGACAGCGGCTACAACATGTTCGCCGGGCACTGGGGCGGCAATCCGCTGTTCGAGCCGTTCGTCGGCAAGCCCAATCCACTGGAGGGGCTGGTCGTTGCCGACCGGGCAATCCACGACACCATGGCATCGCTGATCGCGCACGGCGTGTTTACGCGCCACCCCAAATTGCGTGTCGCCTCGATCGAGAATGGCTCGGACTGGGTGGCGATCCTGCTCAAGCGCATGCAGAAGAAGGCGAACCAGATGCCGCAATTCTTCCCCGACGATCCGCTCGACGTGCTGCGCGAGCATGTCTGGGTCGCGCCCTATTACGAGGAAGACATCCGCGCTCTGGCCGATCTGATCGGCGTCGAGCGCGTACTGTTCGGCTCGGACTGGCCGCACGGCGAAGGCCTTTCCAGTCCGGTCGCCTTCGTGGATGATCTCAAGGGCTTTTCGGAAGCCGAGATCGCCAGGGTGATGCGCACCAACAGCGAGGAACTGCTGGGTTACACTCCGGCAAACTGACCTGCCGATTACCAATGCCGGGCCATCGCGCCCGGCACTTTCACGTTTTGCGAAGAGGGAGAGAGCTTCGTGTCAGCACGCGCGATAGATTGCCTTATTAACGTCCATTTCGGTGACGAGGCGCAGGCCGAATGGATGCAGCGAGTTCGCAAGGAATATTTCAAGCAGGGCGAGGACATCTTCGGGCCCTGGGACATGGAAAAGGTCCTCGACGAGATGGACGCACAGGGCGTCGAGAAGGTCGTGGTCATGGGCCAGATCGGCAAGCCCAACGGCTCGCCTTTCAAATTCGTCGAAAAACGTCCCGACCGCTTCGCGATGAGCCTCGGCGGTTTCGACCTGCTCCAGCCGATGGCCAACATTCGCAACATCGAGCCGATCCTGAAAAGCAATCCGGTCGCCTATCTCGCCATCGGTCCCTCGTTCTGGGCCAACGGCACCTACAATCCCGAACACGCGGTCTACTATCCGCTCTACACCAAATGCGTCGAATGGGACGTGCCGCTGTGCATGAACGCCGGACTGCCGGGACCGCCGATTCCCGGTGAAGTGCAGAACCCGATGTATCTCGACCGGGTGTGCCAGCACTTCCCCGACTTGAAGCTGTGCATGATCCACGGCGCCGATCCCTGGTGGGAAATCGCCATCCGGCTGATGGTCAAATATCCCAACCTGCACATGATGACCTCGGCCTGGGCGCCCAAGTACCTGCCCGAGGTGCTGCTTCACTACATGCGCACGCGCGGCAAGAAGAAGGTGATCTTCGCCTCCGATGCGCCGGTGCTGTCGATCACCCGCACCACGAATGAGGCCCGCGCGCTCGACCTGCCCGAAGAGGTCATGGAGAACTGGATGTACAACAATGCCCAGCGCTTCTTCTTCGACCGGCTCGAGGGTAAGAGCGCGTGAGCGAACTGCTCGTCTCCCGCGAAAACGGGGTTGTCACGGTCACGTTCAATCGGCCCGACAAAAAGAACGCACTGACCGGACCGATGTGGACCGAACTCGATCGCGTGACCGCCGAAGTGTTCGCCAATCCCGAGGACCGGGTGCTGGTGCTCAAGGGCGCGGGTGACGATTTCTCCGCCGGCGCCGACCTTTCGGGCGGGCTCGGCGCCGGCGCAAAGGACGCCGGGGAAGAAGGGCCGATGCTGCTCTTCGAAATGCGCAGCGTCGGCGAGATCGTCAATCGCTTGCACCGCATGGCCAAGCCGACCTTGGCGGTAGTTGACGGGGTCTGCGTCGGCGTTGCCTTCGGGCTGGCGCTCGCCTGCGATCTCGTCATCGCCAGCGACCGGGCGCGCTTTGGCGCGGTCTTCGCCAAGCGGGGGCTGGCGCTCGATGGCGGGTTGTCCTGGTCCTTGCCGCGCGCGGTCGGGATGCGGCGCGCCAAGCAGATGGCGTTCTTCGGCGAGATGGTCAGCGGCCCCGACGCGCTGGAGGCAGGCATGATCAACGCCTGCGTGCCGGCTGGCGAGATGCATGCCATGGCCGAGGAATGGGCGGCAAAACTCGCAACTTCGGCGACCACTGCGCTCGGCCTCATCAAGCGGCAGATGGATGCGAGCATGGCGATCCCGATGGACAAGGCCATCGAGGACGAGGCGCGCTCGCAGCACGTCGCTTTCACCACGCACGACCTGCAAGAAGGTATCAGGGCCTTCATGGAACGGCGCGAGCCGCGCTTCACCGGGCGCTGACATGGCAAGCGCCGCGCCAGATCCGCAAGCCATCCGGGACGCGCTGACCGCTCCGGGCGCGCTGTTCGAGGTGCGCGACGAAGAAGTGCGCGGCGTCACCATGCCGGTTTTCGCACACCGCTATGGTTCGCTGGGCGAAATGCTCGAGGCCAGCGCGCGGTTCAGGGACCGCCCTTTCATCGTCGATGGCGAGGAGCGCGTGTCCTTCGCCTTGCACCTCGAGAGAGTGAAGACTCTGGGAACCGCATTGCGCGAACAATACGGCGTCGAACCGGGCGACCGTGTGGCGATCTTTTCCGCCAACCGCTGGGAATGGGTGGTCAGCTTCTGGGCGACGATTGCAATCGGCGCGGTCCCGTGCTGCTTCAACGGATACTGGTCCGCCGATGAATGGGATCACGCCAATGCGCTGACCGAACCGAAAGTGATGATCGCCGACGCCCCACGGCTCGAGCGGGTCGCGGACCGGATCGGGGCGCTGCCGGTCATCGACTTCGACAGGGATTTTGCAGCGCTGCTTGCCGAAAGCGAGCCGGAGGAATTCGCCTTCCACCATGCACAGGAAGACGATCTCGCCATGCTGGTCTTCACAAGCGGCACGACCGGACGACCCAAGGGAGTGATGATGACGCATCGCGGCTGGGTCGGAGCGGTGCAGATCCTCCAGTTCACTATGGCCAACGTCATGGTCGCGATGGGCCTGCCGGTTCCCAAGGCAGGGGACCAGCTTCCACCTAGCGATGGCGTCCAGCTTGTCACCGCACCGCTGTTCCATGTCGCCATGCTGATCTCGGTGGTGCTGGGCGGGATGGGCGACGGCAGCGCCATGGTGCTGATGCGTGGCCGCTTCGACGAGGAGAAGGCGCTCGCCCTGGTCGAGCGCGAAAAGGTGACGCGGTGGTCGCTGCTCGGCAGTGTCGCCGCGCGCGTCGCGGCAAGCCCGGCGCTGGCGCGATATGACACCAGCAGCCTTGTCTCGCTCGGTGTGGGCGGCGCGCCGGTCAGTCCGGCGGTCCAGGAAAAACTGCGCGAGGCTTTCCCGGCCCTCAAGCTCAATCTCGGCATGGGCTATTCGAGCACCGAGGCAGGCAGCGCGACGATCTGCCATGCCGTCGGGCAGGACTTTCTCGACCACCCGACTTCGACCGGCTTTGCCACGGAGACGACCACGCTTGAGATCCGCGATCCCGACGGCAACCCGCTGCCGGATGGCGAATACGGTGCGGTCCACCTGCGCAGCCCCTATGTCATGCTCGGCTACTGGCGGGACGAGGCGGCAAGCGCGGAGGTGCTCAAGCCTGGCGGCTGGCTCGACGTGGGGGATGTCGCCAAGCTCGAAGACGGGCGGCTCTACATAAACTCGCGCGCTCGTGACCTGATCCTGGTCAATGCCGAGAACGTCGCGCCGGTCGAGGTTGAATATGTGCTGGAATCGCATCCCGACGTTCGCGAGGCGGCGGTCCTGGCCGTCGATGACGACCTGACCGGCGATGCGGTCATGGCGGTGGTGTCCGCCGAGCCGGGAAGCGCGCCCGATGTCGAGGCGCTGCGTGCGTGGTGTAGCGAAAGGCTGGCGCGCTACAAGGTGCCGACACGCTGGCATGTCCACCAAGGCGACCTGCCACGAACAGCGAGCGGCAAATTGCAGAAGCACAGGATTCGCGATCTGCTACAGGCCGGCGGGCAGGAGGTCGTCTGAATGCACGCCAGTCGCCCTCTCGACGCCGACGCGCAGGTACACGATGGCCTGACCCCCGCCCAGCGCCGCCGCCGTGAGGCGATCATCTCGGCGACGTCGGACATGCTGGCGACGCGCGAGCCGGCGCAGATCCACATGCGCGATATCGCCGCCGAGGCGGGCGTCGCGCTTGGCACGCTTTACCGGTATTTCCCGTCGAAAGAGCTTCTCTACGCACATTGCGTGGCTGCCTGGGGTCAGGCCTTCGCTCCCATGACCCGAACGCAGAACAGCAAGGCGGCGAGCGACGCGGAACGCATCAGCCGCGTGCTGCGCAGGACGGTGAAAGCCTACGAGCGCTGGCCCAATTTCTACCGCCTGATCGCGCTGCTAGAGATCACCGATGACAGCGAGGCGCGCAGCGTCTATCAGGTTTTTTACGAAAGTTACCGGGCGCTGCTGGCTACGGTGCTCGTGGATACGGATCCCGACGATGCGGCGGTGGTCGTGCAGATGCTGCTGTCGTCTCTGGGCAATGCGCTCGGCAAATGGTTTCTCGGAGAGTGGAAGGTTGAAGCTGTCCACGCGCATGTGACCAAGGCAGTAGAGCTGATCTTCGGCCAGCCGCGCAAGCGTGCGTAGAGCAGGGAGTTTTGCAGTGAACGATTCGGCGAATCCGCGATGGACGCACCGCCCGGAAGGCTCGAACTGGGGCGATTTCGGGCCGGACGATCAGCAGGGCCGGATGAATCTGATCACGCCCGAAGTCCGCCTTGCCGCCATGCGCGAGGTTCGGGAAGGCAAGGTATTCCCGCTCAGCCTGCCGCTCGATTTTCCGGGCGGCGATGACGAGCACGAGGCCCGCAAGGCACCGCGGCTGGTGTCGAACGAGCTGGGCGGCAACCGGCTGTGCAATCATGCGATCATGCCCACCGATCTGACCTGCGACGATACAGTGATCCTCTCGCTTCAGTATTCCACGCAATGGGATGCGCTGGTGCACTGGGGGCGACAGTTCGATGTCCATGGCGACGGCAATCCGGTGCCGGTCTACTACAACGGCTATCGCGCCCATGAGCATGTGATCTGCGGCACTGACGGTACCGGACCCTATGCCGCGGCCCTCGGAATCGAGAACATGGCGACGACCGGGGTTCAGGGCCGGGGCGTGCTGGTCAACCTGGTCAAGGCCTTTGGAACCGAGCGCCAGTGGATCGATCACGACATGCTGATGCAGGCAATCGACGATCAGGGCGTGGAAGTGCGCGAAGGCGACATGCTGCTGCTTTACACCGGCTATGGCGATGCGGTGATGGCCATGAACAGGCAGCCGGACATAGCGAAGCTGGCAGAGACAGGCGCTGTATTGCGCGGCGTCGACGAGCGCCTGCTCGACTGGATCGATGAGTCGGGCGTGTCCGCCGTCATATCCGACAATCAGGCCGTCGAGGGCTTCGATCTCGAAAATCCGGCCGATGGACCGGGCGGCATGCTGCCGTTGCACGACCGGTGCCTGTTCAAGCTCGGCATTCATCTTGGTGAGCTTTGGTGGCTCAAGGATCTGGCGGATTATCTCGATGCGCAGGGCCGGCACGCGTTCCTGCTGACCGCGCCACCGCTGCGCTTGCCGGGCGCGGCAGGTTCGCCAGCCACACCGGTGGCGACGGTTTGAGCGTGCAGGCCGCCCGGTTGACTATCGGGGCAATTCGCTTGCAGACCTCATGATCGATCAGGATGCGTTTGGGAGAATGCAACATGGCAACCACGCTTGATCGCAACCGGCTAGAGGACGCCAGCGACGAAGGTCTGGCCGAGGCGGTGCGCTTTTCCGACCCGATGACTCTGCGCGGAGTGCTCTATTATCTGACCGGTGACGAAAGCCTAGCCGAAGTGCCGACGGGGCAGTCGCGGCTCAGGGCAGTTGCCTTGATGGACGTCGTCGATCAATCAGCGCGCGAAGAGTTGTGGGAGAGGGCGCTGGATCTCCTCAAGCGCATTCGCGACGGGCGCTTCGTTCCTGAACCGACAGACAAGGCGCGCCTCAGCCGCGCCCTGGAACTGGCGGCTGGTGAACCGATTCCCGATTTCGATCTTGAGATGTGGATCGAGCAGACCGCACTCGATCCGTGGAGCCGCACCTTCGCCTGGAAGCAGGAACCGCCGCGCGAGCGCGTCGAGAATTTCACTGTCGCCGTCATCGGAGCGGGGATCGGCGGTCTCAATGCCGCGATCAGCCTCAAGCGGGCTGGCATCCCCTATTTCGTGATCGAGAAGAACGCCGATGTCGGCGGCACCTGGTTCGAAAATACCTATCCCGGCGCGCGAGTCGATTCGGCAAGCCGGGTCTATTCGCACATCTTCGGCATCGACTACGAATTTCCCTACGCCTTCTGCCCGCAGGCGGAAAACCTCGAATATCTGAGCTGGGTTGCCGACAGGTTCGACCTGCGCGACGGGATCGAGTTCGAAACCGAAGTCAGCGCAATGGAATGGGACGAGGCCGAAGCCTGTTGGCACATCAGGGGCCGCGGACCCGATGGCGAAAAGCAGTGGCAGGCCAATGCGGTCATAACCGGCGTCGGTTTCCTCTCGCGCCCCGAGCTACCCGCGATCGAAGGTCTGGAAGACTATACCGGGCCGATGTTTCACACCGCGCGCTGGCGTCACGATGTCGATCTTGAGGGCAAGGACGTGGCCTTGGTTGGCTCCGGCGCATCGGGCTATCAGCTTGCGCCGGTGCTGGCAGACAAGGTCGGCAGCCTCACCATTTTTCAGCGCACCCCCAGCTGGTGCTTCGATGTCCCGGGATACCTGTCGCGCCTGCCCGAGCCGATGACATGGATGAACGAGGCGATGCCGTACCTGCGCAATTTTGCGCGGTTTCGCATCAGCTATGGCTCGGCGCCGCACCTTGTCGCACAGTACATGCGGGTCGATCCCGAATATCGGGACGAGTTCGCAATGAGCGAGGTCAACCACAAGATCCGCGACGAGCGGCTGGCCTTCATGCGCAGCAAGCTGGGCGACCGCGACGACCTGATGGCCAAGATGACGCCCAAGGCACCGCCCAATTCAGCGCGGCAGGTGTTTGTCGATCCGGAAAACTGCATTCTCGACACGGTTGTCCGTGACCATGTCGAAGTGGTGAGCGAGCCGATCGCGCGGTTCGTTGTCGACGGGATCGAGACGGAAGACGGCGCTCATCGCCGCTTCGATGCGATAGTCCTCGCCACCGGTTTCAAGGCCAACGATTTCCTCTGGCCGATGGAAATCAAGGGCAGGGGCGGGATCACGCCGGACGAGCTGTGGGCCAAGGACGGCCCGCGCGCTTACCTCGGCACGATGATGCCGGGCTTTCCCAACCTGTTCATGCTCTATGGCCCCAACACCAACAATTTCGGCGGCTTGCAGATCGTCGATTTCGAGGAAATGGTCACGCGTTTCGCGTTGGGCTGCATCGCCGGGCTGATCGAGGAGGGCAAGCGCAGCGTTGATGTCGGCGAGGAGGCCTACTGGCGATACAACGCCATTGTCGACGAATATGAAGACGGCATGATCTACAAGGATCCTCGCGTAAAAAGCTACTACACCAACGAGTTCGGGCGATCCGCTGCTAATTGCGGGGTCGATATTCGTCGTATCTGGCACTGGCTTCTCGATCCAGCGCGCAGGCCGGAGCCGGGCGGAAAGGACGACAGCGAGCCGAGGCCCTGGTTCGGGGAAGACCTGATCGTCGGTTAGACTATTTCTGCCACAGCAGCTGCGCTGCTTTGCGCGCCTGACGACCGCGCCCGCCATTCTCGCCGATCAGCGCCTTGAGGCGATAGCTCCAGAAGTGCAGCGGATGCTCCAGCGTCATGCCCATGGCGCCCATCATCTGGTGAAAGTCGTAGACCGCAATGCGGGCGCTTTCCTGTGCGTGCAGCGCGGCGAGCGCCGCCTCGCCGGGATCGCCGAGCCCGGCCGCGCGCAGCGTCATCCAGTAGAGCGAATCGGTGCGCACGTGAATTTCGGCAAGGCGGTGGCGCAGGGCCTGGAATGTCGCAAGGGGGCGGCCAAACTGTTTGCGCTCGGACAGGTGCTCGATGGTGCTGGCAAGAGCCGCGCGTAGCAGGCCGGTTGCTTCTGACGCCAGAGCAAGGTTTGCCCGCATGCGAACTTGCCGACCGTCGAGGTCCGTGGCGGCCGCGGCGAGGGCCGCTTCGTCTCGAGCAAGAAAGCCCATCGGATAGGCGAACAGCGAGTCCGGGTCTGCCAGCACCGAGCCGGGTGACGGCGTCAACGTCGAGACGGTGTCATTCTCGCCAAGCACCAGTAGCGTGGCCCCATCCGCCAGATAGCGCACCGGCTGCCATAGCCGGTCATGCTCTGCGACACAGACAGGACGTTGCACTTCGTCGCCAAGCAGCGGGCCGATGAAAGCGCTGTTGGCCGCCTCGACCGCGAAGGGCAGGCGCGCTGCGCGCTCGACCACCAGCATGGCGCCGACCAGGCCGAATTCCGGCTCGCGGGCGATTTCCAGAAAGCCGCCTTCGACCAGCGCCGCTTCGAGTTCGTCGTTGCCGAGCGCAAAGGGGACTTCGCCGATTGGAGCGGTTGTGAACGGTTTGACCAGTCCTTCGAGCGCATCGAGCAAGGTGACATGATCGGGAGTGAGCGCGAAATCCATCAGCGCGGCTCCCTTGGCAGGTTGAGGACGCTGGTAGCGACGAGGTTGAGCTGGATTTCGGCCGCGCCCGAAGCAATCCCGGCGACGATCCCGCGCTGGTGGTGCATCTTGAGGAAGGGATCGCCGGTTCCAAGCGCGCCGGGCAGGTGCTCGACAATAAATTCGGCCACGGCCCGCTCGGCCATGACCGTTGCGAAGCGCGCCGTCGCCGCTTCCGGGCCGACGGCCTCGCCATGGGCGCGCTGGCTGACGATGGCGTAGATAGCCGCGCGTGAAGCTTCGCACAGGCTAGCCGCACGCGCTGCTTCGATCCGCACCGCGCCATCGGCGAAGTCTCCGTGGGCTTCGAGCGTGGCCACGGCGCGGTCCAGCGCCTTGCGAGCCAGATGATAGCGCGGAATGCCGAGGCGCTCGTTGCGCAGCGAATAGTCGATGATTTCCCAGGCCTGCCCTTCCTCGCCGAGGCGCGCGCCGGCCGGGACGAGGACGTCGTCAAAGAACACCTCGTGGATGTCGCCCTCGCCGATAATGCTGGGAATTTCGCGCACGGTGATGCCCGGCGTATCCATCGGCAACAGGAAAATACTGATCCCCGATTTGCGGTCCGGCCCGGTGCGCGCGAGCAGGAAGCAGGTGTCGGCCAGTCGCGCATAGCTGGTCCAGATCTTCTGGCCGTTGATGCGGTAGCTGTCGCCTTCGAGCACGGCGCTGGTGCGCAGCGAGGCGAGGTCGGATCCGGCGCCCGGCTCCGAGAAGCCCTGACACCAGATGGCGTCACCGTTGACGATCGGCGGGAGGTAGCGCTCTTTCTGTTCTTCGCTGCCATAGCGAACCAGCGTCGGGCCGATCCAGTTGACATTCATGTATTGGGCGCCGCGCGGTTCGCCCGCGCTCCACATTTCCTCGGCGAGAATCTGCTGGTGCCACGGGTCCGCACCCTGTCCGCCCAGTTCGACCGGCCAGTGCGGAAACAGCAGGTCCTGCTCTGCCAGAGCGGCGCAGAATAGCCGCGATTGCCGGGTCAGTTCCTCGTTGCCAGGGCCATGCGCGGCCACTTCTTCCCAGTCGGGAGGGACATTGCGCTCGATAAACCCGCGAACGGCTTCGCGAAACGCCTGCTGATCCTCAGTCCATTCGAAATCCATCGACGGGTTTTCCCTCGTTTCGCTTTCGGCCTTCATGCTGGATCGCTCGGCACTTGCCAATGGGTGAGGCGAACCAACGCGTCGACGATGAGGGGCCGCCCGCGGCATTGCGACTGGCGATTGCCGGACGGTAAACCCCGGCCATGCATCCCCACTCCAGGCACTGGGCCGATTTGAGGAGTCTGAAGTCTCGCTTGCCATGCATTGCTCGACGCGAATAGACTGCCCTTCGAGGAGAAACCGTGCCCCGCATCAATATCGATAGGATTGAACAGGATATCTTGGCCATTGCCCGCTTCGGCCTGCAAGAGGGCCGGCAAGGCGTATATCGCCAGGGATTTGGCAAGGCGGACATGGAAGTGCGCAAGTGGCTTGGGCGCACTTTCGACGAATTGGGCATGGCGCATCGCATGGACGGTGCCGGCAATGTCATCGGCCGCTATGGGCCGGGCGACAAGCCCGCCATTGCCATCGGTTCGCACCTCGATTCGGTTCCCGCTGCGGGAATGTTTGATGGCGTGCTGGGTGTGGCGGCCGGACTGGAAGTCGTTCGCACCCTTCAGGAAAACGGGATCGAGCCGGACCATCCGATCGAAGTGATCGGGACCAGTGAGGAAGAAGGCCGCTTCGGTGGCATGCTCGGCGCCCAGGCGATGACCGGCCATATCACCCGCGAATGGCTGGAAACCGCCAGCGACGAGCGGGGCAACGCGCTCAAGGATGCCATGGCCGAGGCGGGGCTCGACGTGTTCGAAGCGCTCCATGCCTATCGGCGACCGGAAGAATTCCGCGCCTTTCTCGAACTGCACATCGAACAGGGCCCGATTCTGGATTCGGAACGGCAGACCATCGGTGTGGTCGAGGGCATCTCCGGCGTCTTCAAGTGGAACTGCCGCTTGATCGGCAAAGCGGGCCATGCCGGGACCGCGCCGATGGACATGCGTTCGGACGCTTTCATGGGCATCGCCGACTTTGCGCACGAGATCCAGCGCATCATCGACGAGGAAGGCAGCGACAAGAGCCGGATCACAATTGGCCACGTCGGCCTCAAGCCCGGATTCCCGCACACCGTGCCGGGCGAGGCGGACTTTACGATTGTCGGGCGCGATCTCGACGAAGAGGTCATGCGCGGGCTCGCCAATGCCTGCCGCCGCGTCCTTTCATCGATTGCGCGCAAGCACCGGCTCAAGTTCGAATACGAGGAGATGAGCTGGCTGAAACCCGCCTTCTGCGACAAGGACCTGGTCGCGATGATCGAGGCCAAGACGAAAGCGCTCGGTTACAGCTACAAGGTGATGCCGTCGGGCGCGGGCCACGACGCGCAATTCTTCTGCGATCACACCAGGGCGGCGATGATCTTCGTTCCCTCGGTTGGCGGCATCAGCCACGCGCCGGACGAATGGACCCATTGGAGCGACATCGAGCAGGGCGCGCAATTACTTTTCGAAACCGTGCTTGAGCTGGCCTGCGAGACGGTGGCCAAGCCCAAGGCCGACGCCTGAAGGATCTTCAGTCCACGACCAGACCGTAAGCCTTGCGGAACTCCTCCGGCATGTTCCGGCCATGAGGATCGTTGCCGATTGAGACGCGCTGCAGGTTCCGTGTGACACCGGCGGGAAGCGCGGGCCGGCCATGCTGAAGCGCGAGATTGTCCCAAACCAGAAAGTCTCCGGTTTTCCAGACATGTTCGAGTGTGAATTGGGGATCGTACAGGGTGCCGAAAAGCTCAATGATGAGCTCTTCCCCCTCGACCGGATCCAGCTCCACGATGCGTTCGGTCTGGCTGGCATTGACGTAGAGTATGTCCTTGCCGGTGCGCGGATGGGTCATGAGCACCGGGTGCTCCGCGCCGGGCCAGTTGTCGGGAATGTCCCATTTGCCGCGCTCACGTTCCGACGAGCTTTCCATGGTCGGCCACAGGTGCAGGGCGGTGAGGTCCCTGATGCGGCGGCGCAGCTCTTCGGGCAGCGCCTGTGCAGCGCCGACCGCGTCAACGAAACGGGTGCAGCTGACCAGATCGTCGACGTCTACCGCATGGAGCGAGATGGCATCGAGCGGTTCGCAACAGGACATGTCGCTGTGAAAGGCGAGCTCCTTGCTGCCGAGGCCGCCGATCTCGGGATCGGGAGAGACGAACAGCGGTGCCCTCTCGCGCACGGCCTTGCCGAACCATGCCGAGACCGCGAGTTGCTCGTCGTAGTCCAGCGATTGACCGGGGAAGACCAGCAGCTTGTGCTCGTCGAGCATGGCGCGCAGTGTCTCAGCCTCCTGTGAGGACACCGGCTCGCGCAAGTCGAGATCGACACGCGCGCCAAAAGTGCCAAGCGGCTCCCACGCAATTCCAGCCACGACAACCTCTCCCGAAGCTCGTTGCCGGTCAAGCTAACCGGGTGTGCGGCCAATTGCCAGCGTGCGGACAACCGGTCGTCTGCGCTGTTTTGAAAACGAAGCGTCTGCGGCGTCAGCCCGCCAGCAGGTCTTCCATCGCATGCAGCGCAATCGCGTGGTTGAGGATGATGTCCTTGCGGGTATTCTTCGCGTGGTCGTCGCTCTTGCGGTAGTCCTCGATCGAGGCGGCGAGCTTGGCTTCGTCGAAGATGCCGACTTTGGCCAGCTTCTCCGAGGACAGCCACTTCGCGATCAGCTTGTCGATCTCGGCCACCTTGGCTTCATCAGTGTGCGCCGGCGGCGCCATGAAGGCGAATTTCTCGCGCTTGTAGAGCACTTCGGGAAGCACGTGCTTCATTGCCTCGCGCACCACCCATTTCTCCACCCCGTCGCGAATGCGCACGTGCGGCGGGATGCGCATGGCGAGTTCGGCAACGTGATGATCGAGGAAGGCCGGGCGCGATTCGAGGCTGTTGGCCATGTCGACCCGGTCCCCGCCCCAGTTGAGGATCTGGCCTTCCAGCATGGTCTTGATCCAGGAATACTGGACCTTGTCGAGCACGTGGCGGCCATCGAGCATCGCCTTGTCGAGGCTGTAGGCGATGGCGGCGATCGGATCGTAGTCGCCAAGCTTTGCCTTGAATTCATCGCTGAGCAGCGGCTTGACGCGCTCCAGCGTCAGCATCCACGGCTGGATCCAGCTGGGGGTGAAGCCCATCACTTCCTCGAAGGCCGGGTGCGAGACCTGCTCCTCGGCCAGCACCGAGCCGGCGAAGATCGCGTTGCGCTTCTTCATGTCGTCGCCGGCGGCGGTTTCGGAATAGGCCGGATCGTGCAGGAAATAGTCGGCCTTGAACTGGGCATAGCCACCGAACAGCTCGTCGGAACCTTCGCCGGTAATGACCACCTTGTATCCGACCTTACGGACATGTCGGCTCATGAGCATCTTGGCGACGCCCAGCGTGTTGTAGAACGTGCGCTCCGAATAATAGACCGCGTCTTCGAAATTCTTGCCGTAGAGGTCGAGCGCCTTGACCCGCAGGATATCCTGATCCGCGCCTGCTTTCTCGGCCATTTCGGTGGCGATGTGGGCTTCGTCGTAGCGGTCGTCGTCGAAACTGATGGTGAAGGCCTTGACCGGCGATTGCTGGATCGCGGCGGCCATGCCGATGATCGAGCAGCTGTCGATGCCTCCCGAGAGATAACAGGCCACCGGCACGTCGGCTTCGAGGCGAAAGGCAACGCTTTCGACCAGCGCCTGCCGGACATTTTCGATATGCTCTTCGTCGGGCAGGTCGTCATGCTCACCATCGAGCGGGAATTCCGCGTCCCAGTAATAGCGGTCTTCCATCTCGAATTCGTCGCCCTTACGCGTGACGATCAGCATGTGGCCCGGCTTCAAAGCATGAATCTGCTCGAACAGGGTCATGCCCGGCACCATCACCTGCATCATCTGGTGAAGCTGCGCCTTGGGGCAGACCTCTCGCGGCACCGCCGGGTGAGCGAGCATCGCCTTGATCTCGCTGCCCCAAAAAAAGCCTTTTTCGCCAAGGTGGTAGAACAGCGGCCGTATACCGAAACGATCTCGCACGAGGATCAGCTGCTGCTTGGCCTCGTCGAAGATGGTGAAAGCGAATTCGCCGCGCAGGTGCTCGACGAAATCCAGCCCATGCTTGTGATAAAGCTTGAGCGCGATCTCGCTGTCCGACTTGGTGGTGAATTCGTAGCCGTCGGTCCGCAGGATGCCGCGCAAGCGGCGATAGTCGTAGAATTCGCCGTTCACGGTCAGAACCAGGCTGCCGGTTCCGTCTGCCTCATGGCCGAAGATCGGCTGATCGCCTGCCTCAAGGCCGATGATCGACAGCCGCGTGTGGATCATGGCGAGCGCATTTGAGGTATCGAAATGGAAGCCGCGGCCATCGGGCCCGCGGTGATACATCCGATCCGCCATTTGCGCGGCCACAGTTTCGATGTCGGGAGAATGGGTCTTGGGGCTCCAGGCCCCGGCTATGCCGCACATACAGGTGGTCCTATACGGATGGTGATGAATTCAGGCGATCAGGTCGTCGGGCACCACCTTGGCAGCGCAACCGAACACGGCGAGCAGCAAGGCCTGGCGAATCCAGACCGCGCCGTCTGCCTGGTTGAAATAGAGATTGTGGTCGGTTGCATCGAGGCTGACGTCCAGCTCCGCGCTTCGCGCCAGCGGATGGAGGATGACGGTATCGTCCTTCATCTTGCTCGACGCGTCGAGCGCAAAGCCGTCATAGAAGCGGTAGCTCCCTCCCAGAAGCGCAATCGCGTTGATGTAAATGACATCGAGGTATTCGAGGTGGGACTCCAGGTCCTGCGAGAAATCGATACCGATCGGGCTGTTGTCGGTCAGCTCCCGCATTTCCACGCCCAGCGGGTCGGCCATTTCCGAAAAGATGGTGATGTGATTGATGTTCTCGTGGAACAGGAGCGCGATCATCAGGAAGCTCTTGACCGTGCGCATGTTGCCCGGCGTGCCGATGATGCCGATGTTGAGGCGGTATTCCTCCTCGCTCTGCGTGAAGGCGATTTCCGGGCGCCATTTCAGCAGCGCATACCAGTCCGCCAGAGCCTGGGTGGGATGCTCGTCCGCACCGTTGCCGCCATTGAGCAACGGGATGCGCAAATACTCGCACAGCTCCGCCACTGCCGATTCCTCGGTGTGGCGCATTGCCACGACATCGGCGTAGGAATTGAACATCTGGCCGATGTCGCGCATCGATTCGCCCTTGGCGACGCCGGTAGTGCGCGCATCGGCGACGCTGATCGTCTTGCCGCCGAGGTGAAGCATGGCGCTTTCGAAGGACAGGCGGGTGCGAGTGCTCGGCTCGAAGAAGGCGGCGGCGAGAATGCGGTCTTCCAACGCATGGGCAACCGGGAATTTCTTGAGCTGGAGGTAGGCTGCGAACTTGGCGAGTTCGCACAAAAGCTCCTTGTCGAACTGCGCGGCGGAAAGGACGGACTGGCCGCGAAGCCGCTCCAGCACGTCCATTTTCAGCTTGGGCGAGTGCGCGTGGATACCGGCCGGATCGGGACAATTGCCGATCATTCCGCGGTCGCGCTTCAGGGCGACCTTGTGCTTTACCTGCGATGCGGGCGTGCTCACCAGGTTTCCCCGCTGGCAAGGTCCTTCACCAGCAGCACCGCCAGCGCCAGCGCCGCTAGCGCGCACCATGCCAGAGATCCGTATACGATTGCCGTCAGGAAGCCTGCGGAAAATGTCATGGAGATTCTCTCAATTCGTCCCAGTCGAACCGGGATCGGGACAGCCAGGCGCAGGCCAGCACCCAGACCATCGACACGGCGGTGGCAATTAGAGAGGCCACGTACCAGCCGATCGCGAAGTAGCAGACGAGGCCAACGCCTGCACCCAACAACATCCCGCCAACGGCTCCGGCGCGGTTCGCG
>CAZRVW010000009.1:0-37096 GCA_964603645.1 uncultured Novosphingobium sp.
TCGCGATCCTTGCGATAACCGTCCTCGCATTTCCGTCTTGTCTGCAGAACCCGCTCGATCAGCTCGACCCGATCCTTCGCAGAAACTGGCTGGATCACGTCAGCGAAACGAGCGGGCTTTTCGACATGTGGGATGGCATTGCCGCGCTGGAAGACGTCAATCTGGGGTACTATTTCACGGGAGCGGCCGCCACCGGCACCGCCCTCTATCTGTCGGTGCGCGATCAGGAGCGCCAGGAAGTCGCCTCGCTCGGCGCCAAGCTGTTCGAGGATATTGCCGCGCGCCTGCCGTCGCGCATCGGGCGCAAGGCGATCCGGGCGGCGCTCACCCGCTTGGGGCTCGAAGAGGAAGAACACCTGATGTTCGCCATCGGCTCGGCCAAGCTGACCGACCGCGAAGTGATGGAAGCGCTCGTTCCCGGCAGCACCGCCGATCTGGCCGACGACGAGGAGTGGGCCGCGGGCGAGCAGGCAATCTCGATTCGCGGGCTGACATCGGGAATGGGCTTCGAGCTGGCCGAATGCTGCCATCCGGTGCCGGGCGACCGAATTGTCGGCCTGCGCCGCAAGGACAAGAAGGTCGAGGTCCACACCATCGATTGCCTCAGCCTGGCCGACGGCGTCGACAAGGACTGGCTCGACCTTTCGTGGGGCGAGCGCTCGACCGGTGCGGTCGGCCGCGTGCGCGTGGTGCTGTACAACCGGCCGGGAACCCTCGCCGAGATTACGCGCATTTTCGCTGCCAACCATGCCAATGTGATTGCCCTCGAGATGATCCAGCGCGACCAGAACTTCGGAACCTTCGAGGTCGATCTCGAAGTGGTCGATGTCGCGCACCTTGCGCGAATATCTGCCTCGCTAAGGGCGAGTGATGCCGTAGCGGAAGCGGAGCGAATTTAGGGGAGGGGGTGTCGCTGTCCTACATTGCTTAGGGGCGCTACGATTGCAGCGTTCCATTGATCCATCGGATCGGCTTCGCTTCGAACAATTCCTGGGCAACCATTGACACTGTCGGCCTACCCGAAATGCGCTTCCCTTTGGATGGCGCAACAGGTGCGATTTTCCCTTTATGCAAGAACTGTCACTCTCGCCCCTCAAACCCGTGCAATCCCGCGCGTTTTGACATGTGGACACCACACCGGACAGGTGTCACTTGTGTCACCCTCGCTGGCCCGGCCGCCCGATCCGCAACGCGGTTCCCCTCGCCGGACAAACGCGGTAATGTACCGGAAATCGAGAGGAGCAAGGCCATGACCTTTCTACGCAACCGCTGGTACGTCGCCTGCATGTCGTCCGAACTGGCCGACGGGCCGCTGGCCCGCACAATTCTCGACGAAAAGCTGGTCATGTATCGGGGCGAGGACGGCGAGGCGGCTATCCTGCAGGACCGCTGCCCGCACCGCTTCGTGCGCCTCTCCAGCGGCAAGGTCGCCGGGAATGCGATCGAGTGCCCCTATCACGGGCTGCGCTTCGATGGCTCGGGCGCTTGCGTCCACCAGCCGTTCGAGGAAGGCGAGCCCGCGCCGCATAATCGCGTCCGGTCCTGGCCGGTGGTCGAGAAGGGCGGCCTCGTCTGGCTCTGGGCCGGTGAAGAGGCGCATGCCGATCCGGCGCTGATCCCGGCCTCCATGGACGTGCTCGACGATCCCGAGTGGAAGACCGTGCATGGCTACCTGCACATCAAGGGCAATTACCAGCTCATCAACGACAACCTGCTGGACCTCAGCCATGTCGATTTCATCCACCCCGATGCGCGGTTGCCGGAGGGTTTCGGCACGTACGAGAACAAGGTGGAGCAGCGCGGCGATCAGGTGCTGAACTGGCTGTGGAAGCCCAATTCGACACCCAATTTCATCCAGGCGGCATTGCGCGATTCGACGTCCGAGAAGGCCGATGTGTTCTCGCACATGGAATGGAATGCGCCGTCGCTGATGATGCTGCGCACCGGCCTGCAGGATCCGGGCGAGCCGGAGGGCAGCGATCTCAATCTGCCTTCGGCGCAGCTGCTCACGCCCGAGACCGCGACATCGACGCATTATTTCTGGACGGTGAGTCGCGACCGCAAGATGGACGATACGTCTATCGACGAATTGTACCTCAAGGCCCTGACCCACATCTTCACGACGCAGGACGGCCCGATGGTCGAGCAGGCGCAGGAGGCGATGGGCAAAGAGACCGACCTGTTCGCGCATCGCCCGGTCGTGCTGAGCTCCGACAATGCGGCGGTGCGGGCGCGGCGTATCCTGCAAAAGCTGATCCGCGAGGAAGAGAACGCACGGGTGGGGACGCCGCGGGCGGCCTAGAGTTCGAGCGCGAGCGAGACTTCGTCGCTCTCGCTCAGGTCTTCGGCCTTGCGCACCGAGGCCTTGACCGGGAGCATCCAGCCGGTTTCGCGCGAGGGGAAAGCCGAGGTTTTCCAGCTTGTTGTGCCAATTGTGGCGGTGACCCGGAGCGAGCCGAAGCCGCGCGCCATGCCTTCGAGCCGGCGCATCAGGGCAATCTCTGTCAGGGCTTCTCCGGCCTCGCCGGAAATGGTGAGGAAGTGCCACGCGCCGTTGCCGCCGCCGGTCCAGCGCCACAATTCGCAGGTGCAGGTGATGGTCTCGGTTATGGCTTGCATCTCCTTCAAGCAGCGGAGCCTACCAGATGCTGCAGCGATGTCTTGCCCTGCGCACGCATTCCCGCCATCTGACATGGCAGGAGACAGGAGAGCCACTTGAGCGAGACCGATACGACTGAACCTATCGTCCTGATCGAACGCGATGGCAGGATCGCTACGCTCACACTCAATCGCCCGGACAGGCTCAATGCGCTTAACAATGCACTGCTCACCGGCCTGCGCGATGCCATGCAGGAGCTGGCTGCGGACGACAGCCTGCATGCGGTCATAATTACCGGGAATGGCCGGGCATTCTGTGCAGGCGCGGACCTGTCGGACATGTCGCAGGTCAACACCAAAGACCTCAACGATTCGTCCCGCGCCAACACGCGCTCCGTGTTCGACGATCTGGAAGAAGCGTTCGAAGCCTTTCCCAAGCCGCTGATCGCTGCGGTCAATGGCCTTGGCGTGGGCTTCGGTTTCACCCTGCTCGGCTATTGCGACCATGTTTTCGTCGCCGAGACCGCTCGCTTGCGAACCCCGTTCAGCCAGCTTGGCCTGTGTCCCGAGGCATCGGCCAGCTACACTTTCCCGATGCGCATGGGCTGGGCCGAGGCGAGCCGCGCGCTGTTGATGGGGGAGTGGTTTACGGCCGAGGAGGTCGTCGCTTGCGGTCTTGCACAGCAGGTCATCGCTCTGGACGCGCTGCTGGAAACGGCTCGAGACTTTGCCCGACGTTATGAGCAATGCCCGCTACAGTCGCTCAAAGCCACCAAGGGCCTGATGCTCGCGGCGCACCTCCCGCACATTCGTGCGGCGCGTGAGGCGGAGAACGCCAAGATGCGCGATCTGCTCGGTACCGAGGCCAACAAACAGGCGCTGGCGGATTTTGCCAGCCGCGAGAGAAAGGGCAAGGCATGAGCGCCGACAAGGACCTCCTGCACCTGGCGCCAACACCTGCGCAAATGGTCGCCGATGCGCTGAGCACAAATCTAGAGCGCCCCGTCATCATGCTGGAAGACGGCTCGGTGCTCACCGCGCGCGACATCCGCGATTCGATCAGCCGCTATTCGCAATTGCTGCGCTCGCTCGACCCCAAGCCGTTTCGCGCCGCCTTGCTGACGAAGAACCGGCCTGAAGTCCCCGGCGTGCAGAACTCATTCCGATTCGCCGACATCGTCTCGACCACGCTGCATCCGATGGGCTCGGTCGAGGACTACCTCTACGTGATCGAGCATGCGCAGGTTGATACGCTGATCTATGACGACGCCTTTGAGGACACGGTGCGCGAACTCAAGGCCCGTGCGCCGGGCCTGCGCAATCTGTTCGCCATCGGCGAGGCCGGCATCGGCCCTTCGCTCACCGAAATGGCGAGCGCATTCACGCCGGGACCTTTGGTCGCGCCATCGGGACAACCTGAAGACGTGGTCGGTATTGCATTTACCGGTGGCACGACCGGCAAGCCCAAGGGCGTATTGACCACCAACCGATCGAGCGCGATGGTGACGCAGGTGCTGCTGTCCGAGTTCGAATGGCCCGATGAGATCCGGCATCTCGTCTGCTCGCCACTGAGCCACGCGGGCGCATCGGTGCTCACGCCGATCTTGATCAAGGGCGGCTCGATGTTCGTGTTGCCCACGTTCAATCCGGTCTCGTTCATGGAAGCGATCGAAAAGCACCGGATCACGACTACCCTGATGGTGCCGACCATGGTGCTGGCGCTGATTGACCACCCGCGCTTCGCCGAGTTCGACCTGTCGAGCCTCGAATCGATCTATTACGGGGCATCGGCCTTTCCGCCATCGCGCCTGAAGGGAGCGATCGAAAAGCTCGGTCCGATCTTCCTCCAGTTCTACGGCCAGTCGGAAGCGCCACTCGCCATAACCATTCTCAAGAAGGGCGAGCACCTGGTCGACGATCCGCTGCGTCTGGCGAGCTGTGGCAGGCCGCATCCCTATGTCTCGGTCGCCCTGCTCGACGATGACGGCAACGAGGTACCCGATGGCGAGCCGGGCGAAATCTGCGCGCGCGGGCCACAGGTCATGGCGGGCTATCTCGACAAACCGGAGGAAACCGCCGAGGCATTCAAATACGACTGGCTGCATACGGGCGATGTCGCGATCCGAAATCCCGACGGGTTCCTGCGCATCGTTGACCGCAAGAAGGACATGATCGTCTCGGGCGGCTTCAATGTCTTCGCGCGCGAGGTCGAGAATGTCATCGCTGCCCATCCCGGCGTAGCGCAGGTCGCGGTGATCGGCGTGCCGCATGAGAAATGGGGCGAGGCGGTTACGGCGATTGTTGTTGCGGCGGGTGACGAGACGCCTGATCCGTCCGAACTGATAGCCATGGTGCGTGAGGAAAAGGGGCCGGTGCAGGCGCCCAAGTCAGTGCATTTCGTCGATTCGATCCCGCTCTCGGCGGTCGGCAAGCCCGACAAGAAGGTGCTGAAGGCCCAGTTCGCGGAGGGCTAGGCCGTGGCGGCTTCTGGTTGGACGGCAAACCGTGCCGCTAGCCAGGCATGAACAAACAACTGCAACTGGTGGAATATCATCAGCGGCAGGATCACCATGCCGACTTGCGCTGGGGCGAACAACGCGCCGGCCATCGGCACCCCGGTGACGAGGCTTTTCTGCGATCCGCAGAACAGCAGCACGATCAGGTCTCCGCGCGGCAGGGCCATGGCTCGCGCCAGCAAGGAGGAGCCCAACATCACCAGAGCGAGGATGGCAGCGCTAAGACCGATCAGCAGGGCTAGGTCGGGCGCATCTACGCGCGACCAGATACCGCCGACCACCGCTGCGCTGAAAGCCGAATAGACCACCAGCAGGATCGAACCGCGATCTACCGGCATCAGCAGCTTCTTGTTGCGTTCGATGAAGGTACCGATCCACGGGCGCAACAGATGACCAGCCAGAAACGGCAGCAACAGCTGCACGGTGACGGTCTGGACCGCATTCCAGTCGAAACCGTCCTGCGTCTTGCCGGTCGTCATTAACAGCGTGACGAGCACGGGCGTGACGATGATGCCCAGCAGGTTCGAAAGCGAGGCGCTGCACACTGCTGCTGCGACATTGCCGCGCGCCACGCTGACAAGCGCGATCGAGCTTTGCACTGTCGATGCCAGGAGCGTCAGGAACAGCAGGCCCGAAACGAGCAGCGGGTCGGTCCAGCCGCTGGCGAGGGCTGCGGTCGCCAGGCCGAGCGCCGGGAACAGCGCGAAAGTGATGCCAAGCGTCGCCAAGTGTAGTCGCCAGTTGCCCAGACCCTGAAGGATTGCTTCGCGCGACAGCTTGGCGCCGTGAAGGAAGAACAGCAGCACGATGGCAGCCTTGGACAGCAGCCAGAACAGGTCACCCGCACTGCCCCTTGCCGGCAGCAGCGAGGCAAGCACCACCGCCAGCGTAAGCCAGACAAGGAAGGGATCGATCCTGGGAGTGAATCGGGCGCGGGCCATCAGGATGGATTTGGCGGCTGGCTTGCGAGGTGGCAAGAGCATAGGATGCAGGCGAGGACAGGGCCGGAGGAGAGCAAAGATGGCAGACGCACCGTTTCGCGAAGGGCGCAGGATCGCCTTCCACAGTCCCGAAGAGCCGCTCGAGTTCCGCGATGTCGAGATACCAGCGCCCGAGCCGGGCGGGGTACTGCTGCGCGTGGTTATTGCGGGAGTCTGCGGCACTGATGCCCACCGGCTCAATGGGGACATTCCCGCACCACCCGCGCCGGTGGCCTTCGGGCACGAGGGTATCGGGCGGATTGAGGCACTGGGCGAAGGCGTGACCGCCGATACCGGCGGCGAGCCGGTGGCCGTGGGCGATCTCGTATACTTCTCGCCGTCGAAGGCAGACGGGTTTCCTGTTGCGGGCAGTGCAACGCCCGGTGATGACAATGCTCCCTGGCCGGTGCCTGCCGACCGGCCGAGCGTCGCCAGCTATCAGGACTGGGCCTGTCTGGCCAAGGGAGTAGGGTTCTTTCGGATTCCAGAGGGCACATCGCCCGAAGCAGTTATTGCTTTCGGTTGCGCGATGCCGACCGCCATTGGCGGGATGACCAGGCTCGGCGGCGTGAAACCGGGCCAGATTGTAGTTGTGCAGGGCTGCGGGCCCGTTGGCCTTTCTGCAACGCTGTTGGCTTCGCTGGATGGGCCGAGCCAACTGATCGTCATCGGTGCGCCCGACGACCGGCTGAGCGTAGCCGAGAGGCTGGGCGCGACCACGGTCCTGCCGCTGGAATCAACCACGCAGGAGGAGCGCGCGGCTAAAATCGCGGAACTGACTGGCGGGCACATGGCCGATGTCGTCATCGAGGCGACCGGCAATATCAATGCGTTCGGAGAGGGTATGTCACTGCTGGCTGCCGAGGGGCGCTATCTCGTCCTCGGCATCTATTCGGGCCCGCCCACTACCGAACTGAACGTCGTGCGCATGGTGAACTGCAGCCAGCAGATCATCGGCAATCTGGGACCTGCGCGGATCGAGGACCTGCGCACTGTGGTCGAATTGGCGCGGGATCACGGCGAGCGACTGGGCTTTGCCGACCTCATCACTCACAAATTTCCGTTGGCGCAGGCTGCCGACGCCATCCGTGCGGTCGGGTCCGGTGCGGCGATCAAGGCGGTTGTCTTGCCGGAGACCGGTTAGGTCTACCCTTGCGTCACGCCACCATCGACGGGCAGCAGCACGCCATTTATGTAGGATGCTGCGGGCGAAAGCAGGAACAGCACCGCGCTGGCCATTTCCTCGGGATAACCAAGCCGGCCGACTGGCACTCGCGCGGCCAGATCCTGCATGGCAGGCATTTCCAGCATTGGCTCGATTCGGGGGGTGATGGTGATTCCAGGCGCGACGGCATTGACGCGCGGCCTGCCATCGTAGCGGGTTGCCTGATGCCGGGTGAGGCCAGCGATTCCGGCCTTGGCAGCGGGGTAAAATGCGGAGACGGTCTTGCCGCTGCCCTGCAGATTCCCCGCAATCGAGCTGATGTTGACCATACTTGCTGCGACGTCGCCGCAATGTTCGAGCCAGCGAGTCGTCACTGCCTCCATGCTGCCCACGGCGAGTGTCAGGAGATCGGCGAACGGACCCTGTGAGGTGCTTGGCGGACCGGCATTGTTGACGAGAAATTTGCACGGGCCAAGTGCACGCGTTTCGTGCCAGGCCCGATCGATCTGCGTTGCGTCGGACACATCAGCCGTGACCGCGAGCGCCGTGCCGCCCATGTCCGCGATTTCGTCAGCAGTTGCGGCCGCGCCGGAACCGTTCAAGTCCCAAGCCGCGACGGCAAGGCCAGATTTCGCAGCACTAAGCGCAGTCGCCTTGCCAATGCCGCTCGCGGCTCCGGTAACGACGACCAGTTCGCCCGGAACGAAGCCGAGCGCGCTCATGTCGTAAAGCGGGCCGTGGCGGGTATCGGCCTGCCCCTGGCTCATGTCCAGGCGGCTAGGATGTCGTCGACGGACGTAAGCGTGGTGATGAACGACAGCGTGTTACGGATCACGTGCGGTGCATATTCGCTTGGAAATCCCGACACCGCGTCGCGCGGGACGATCACCGTGTAATTGCTGTTCACTGCCTCGATGCACATGCCGAGGATCGCGACATTGAGCGACACGCCGCCGACGATCACTGTGTCGATCCCCTTGTTGCGCAGGCGGCGGTCGAGCTGGTTGTCTGCCATCGGGTGCAGGCCGTGAACCCGCACGGAAGTCAGATCGCCGTCTTCCCAGACTTCGGGGCAGGGGGTGTCGCCATCGGGATTGTGCGCCGGACGCCCCGCTGACGGACCCGCGCCGCCAGTATAGAGGCGGCAATTGGTGCCGGCGCCCCAGCGAGTGGGTGAGGTGTCGGCGAGGCAATGGACTACCGGTGCCCCTTGCGCTCGCGCGGCTTTGGCGATCTTGGCACAGTTGCCGATCACGCCGGTTTCCTCCGCGCCGGAGGCGAGAGGGCTGCCGGCAGCGAGATCGCCGATGATCCCGCGCTGGACCTCGGAAAACAGCACGGCGACCTTTCCCGGCTTAAGCAGCGGTCCGATGTCAAATGGCATTGTGAGTTCTCTCCCTGTTTGCTCGATCTATTCGAACAGTGCGAAATATCGAGTTTCAAGGCTGATACGCGGCAACGGCTGATCCTGGGTCTCGTCCTCTATCGCGACATGCAGCGTCTTGAAGCCGTCGCCCAGCGCCGAATCGAAACCGATGAAGACCAGCAATTCTTCCCGGGTCATGTCCGGGAAATACCACCAGTCGTGACGGGAGCTGAAGCGTGCACCGCTCGAATTGTAGGTTACGTCACGCTCGGGCGTCTTCATGTGATAATCGATTGGAACGATGTCTTCGGGTTTCACCGTTCGCCCGTCGCACATCGCCAGCGGGAAGTCCTGCGGTGGGGAGCTGAGCACATGCCAACACTGGTACATGACATAGCGGCTGTAGGCTGCGGGATCGGACTGGTTGAGTTCGAGCGTCTCCGCGAGCTGGACTTGTGATTCCGGCG
This sequence comes from uncultured Novosphingobium sp., assembly GCA_964603645.1. Taxonomy (GTDB): domain Bacteria; phylum Pseudomonadota; class Alphaproteobacteria; order Sphingomonadales; family Sphingomonadaceae; genus Novosphingobium. The sequence continues at coordinate 9,093 of CAZRVW010000009.1, forward strand.
TGTCATAATCGACATGCGGCCATCCCGCCGGAGTCATTGCCTTGTCGTTCTTTAGTGTGGCGCTGTACCTCACGGTCGAAGCGTGCAGCGGCAGTACGTCGCGCGCGCCGCTGAGGCGAGAGATCAATGGAATCGTCTCGGCCCAGTACGAGCGCAAGGCATCGCTCTCATTGAGCAAACCTTTCGGTTCGAGCAGCTCGTCCAGGCGGTCACGGACAGTTGCGCTTGGATGTGGGACAAGCTGAAAGCCTTCGCGTTCTAGTGAAGGTATCTGCCCATCGGCGCGTCCGTTGCGGATGTTTGTTACGCGCTTGTCGAACAGTTCCTCGCCTAGGATGCGTGCGGTAAATTCGACATGCAGCCTGTCGAGATCGCCGCGCAGATAGGGAAGCTTCGCAGACAGATCGCTGTGTATTTGTGCTTCGGCTTCCATTTCGGTCTCCTCTAACTAGGTTACCACCAGATCTTCCTTGAAATAAGGACGCATGCCGTCATCTGTTTCGGCAGGCGGGTCGCCTGCCGGGTCCTTTAGCCAGCGCCACATGCGGCGATAATCGACCGGTCCATTGACCGACGAACGCGCGCCGTTCTGATAATAGCTGTTGGCACGTGGATCGAGATAGACCATGCCCTCTTCCGACTTGTCGAGGATGTCGGCAAAGCGCCAGTAGGCTTCGTGCGTGACATCCACGCTGGCCTGGCCGTTCTCGATCAGGCCGGCAATCGCGCGCACGGCAAACTGCCCGGTGATCTCGAGCAGGTCGACCACCGTGAATCCGCCGAAATTGTTCGAATTGGGGCCATAGACCATGAACAGGTTCGGGAAATCGGGAACCATCGCGCCGAGATAAGCGCGCGGTCCATCCTTCTCCCAGATTTCCTCGATCCGTTTTCCGCCTTTGCCGCGCACTTCCATTGGCCACAGATATTCGTTCGCCCGGAATCCGGTGGCGAAGACGATGACATCGAGATCGTAGCTATTGCCGCCCGCTTCGATGCCGGTCGGAGTGATCCTGTCGATCCCGTCGCTCACTAGCTCCACGTCGCCGCGCGCCAGCGCATCGAGCACGCTCTCGTTGGTGTCCACGCGGATCGGGCGTGAGGCCATTGGCGGGAAGTTGGGGATCATCCGCGGGATCAGGTCGGGGCGCGGCGCAAGCTTTCGCTCGACAAAGGCGACGCAGGCATCGCGTAACATCTTGTTGACCGGGCTGACGGCGTGGGGATCCTCGAACTCGGGATCGACCTTGAGCGCGCCCGAACCACCGGGTGCGACCAATGCCGCGACCCTGAAGCGCACGAAGTTGGCGTGGTACGGAAAGTTGCGGTCCAGCCACAGCGTCTGCTCGGGCAACTCCTTGAGGTAGGCAAGGTCTTCGTAAAGCCAGTTGGCCTGTCGCTGGAACAGGTAGGTCTTTGCCGCCTTGCTGCCGATCACCGGGGCCGTCTGGTATCCCGACGCGCCAGAGCCGACGATCGCGACCTTCTTGCCAGTGATATCGAGGCCATCGGGCCAAGCCGCGCTGTGACAGATGGTTCCGGCGAAACTGTCCATGCCCTCGATGTCGGGCATCTGCGGGCGCGAGAGGAAGCCGACGCAGGAAATGACGGCATTGAACTGCTGGGAACCAGCGCCTGACGGACCCTTTGTATCGAGCGTCCAGACTTTTGCGCTTTCGTCCCAGGTCATCTTCAGGACTTCGGTACTAAACTCGATGTTCTCGCGAATCTGGAAATTGTCCGCTATCCATCTGAAATACTTCAGGTTCACATCCCGGGGCGAATAGCCCCAGTTGAACGGATAGTCGTAGGCGAACAGGTGGGTGTAACCCCGGCTGGGCGTATCGACCCGCGCGCCGGGGTAACGGTTTTCGTACCATGAACCGCCGACTTCCGGATTTTTCTCGAAGACTACGAAGGGAATGCCCGCGCGCTTCAACTGGACGGCGGTGTTGAGGCCGGAGATACCCGTGCCGATCACCGCAACCCGGTAATCCTTCGCAGCTTCGGGAGCCTTGCCTCCCGACCACTTTACGCCGCGTGCCCAGCGATCAAGCGCAGTTTCTTCCTGCCAGATGTCGAAATCCTTCTCGGGAATTTGTTGTCCCGCGGTCAGCGAAAGACTGGTGCGCAGCCTTTCGACCGGCCCGATGTCCAGTTCGCCTGCACCGCTGTCGCGATAGGCCTTGAGGAAATCGGCCGCCTTCTTGCGGATCAGCTTCTCGTCTTCTGGATCGGCCAGTTCGCTGCCGACCACGAATTTGGCGGCAGCACCCGGCTTCATGTCGATAACGCTTTCGTCGCCGGTTAGCTGGTAAAGCAGTCCGCGCAGCACCATCGGCGAGGCATATTGCATCGCATCCTCGATGGTCTCGTCGCTGGCGGCAAGGAGTTCGCTTCGATCCGTCATATGCATCCTGTTCCCTTGTGTAGTTTCGTCACCTTAGCGTGCTTGCGAACTCGCGCAAATCTGCAACGAACAGTTCGGGCTGCTCGAATGCGGCGAAGTGGCCGCCTTTGGTCTGAACTGTCCAGCGCACGATATTGTAGAAATTTTCCGCCCATGGGCGCGGGGTGGGACGGATTTCGGCGGGAAAGCGCGCATGGGCTGTCGGTACTGTGACGTATTGCCATGGTTCGGTCGAGGCGCGGCTCGGGCCCATGCCCTCGTAATAGAGCCTCATTGCCGAATTGATCGTGCCTGTTATCCAGTAGAGCATCACGTTCTCGAGCAACTGGTCCTTGGTGTAAGAGCTTTCGATGTCCTCGCCGCAGTCGCTCCAGGTCTTGAATTTCTCGACGATCCAGGCGGCAAGGCCAGCCGGGCTGTCGTTCATCGCATAGGCCAGAGACTGGGGTTTGGTGCCCTGGATCGCCTGATAGCCGGATTCGTGAAGATCGTAGTTGCGTTTCCATTCCATGTCGGCGCGTTCCTTGTCGGAAAGGCCGGCCAGAGGGTCGGACGGGTCGGCAGGCGCGCCGATGATGAAATTGAGATGCAGGCCGATCACACGTTCGGGATGGGCCTGAGCCATGCCGGTCGAGATTGCCGAGCCCCAGTCGCCACCCTGCGCGAAGTAGCGGTCGTAACCGAGCAATTCCATGATCCGCACGTTGACCGCCGAACCGCTCGCAATGTTGAACCCCTTGTTGCGGGTCGGGCCGGAAAAGCCGTAGCCGGGGATCGACGGCGCGACGACATGGAAGGCATCGCGCGGGTTGCCGCCGTGGCTGGCAGGATCGGAGAGCGGTCCGATGATATCGAGGAATTCGGCCACCGATCCGGGATAGCCATGGGTGATGATCAGCGGAATGGCGTCCCGTTCGGGCGAGCGCACATGATAGAAATGGACGTGCTCGCCGTTGATCTCTGTCTTGAACTGGTCGAACGCGTTGAAGCGCGCTTCGGCTGCGCGCCAGTCGAATTGATCGCGCCAGTAGTCGCATAACTCCCGGACGTAACCCAGCTCGCTGCCATAGTCCCACCCCGCATCGGCAAGCTGGTCGGGCCAGCGGGTGCGCGCAAGGCGCTCCCTGAGGTCGACGAGCATTTCGTCGGGGACCTCGCAGCGAAAGGGCGTAATGGTCGCGGTCATATCGTCATGCCCTGACCGGTTCAGCCCTGGCTTCGGCTCGGTCCCTTCGGCACTTCGCGGAACGGCACGCCCTTGTCGCCCGAGGCCTCTCGCGGCATGCCAAGGATGCGTTCGGCTACGACATTACGGGAAATCTCGGTCGTGCCGCCACCGATGCAGGAAATCTGGCGCATCAGGAAATTCATGCCCACGGCATCGGTCGCTGCCTCTTCGTCCTCGTCCCAGACGCTGGCTCCTGACCCTGCCAGTTCGAAAGCGATGGTCGAGCGGCGCACGCTGGCCACGCCCCTGAACAGCCGGTCGATCGCAGACATATCCTTGTTGGCCTTGGTCGCCGCGTCGGCGATCCGGCCCTGCAGGGCACGTGTGATGATCCCCAGTTCGCGGTGTTCACCGATCAGCTCGCGTGAGGCGGGGTCGTCGATCTTGCCAGACTTGCGGGCAATCGAAACGGGAGAGTCCTCCTGACTGGAGCTGAGTGCCATGCCGGTTGGATAGGTCACGTAGGGAGAGTTATGGCCCATCCGCTCGTGAAACATCCAGCGCGTGCCAATGGTCCATCCGGCGTCAATTTCGCCGACGCGGTCGCTGTCGGGGATGCGCACGTCGGTGAAGAATTCCTGGCAAGCTTCGCTCTCGCCGTTGAGGCGAACGATCCGCTGGATGTCCACACCCGGCGCGCGCAGATTGACGAGGAACACGGTCATGCCCACGTGCTTGGGCACGTCCCAGTTGGTGCGCGCGAGAATAATTCCCCAGTCCGCCCACCAAGCGCGCGAGGTCCACACCTTTGAACCGTTGAGCACCCATTCGTCACCGTCGCGCACTGCCGAGGTGGTGATGCCTGCGACATCGGAGCCGCCGCCCGGCTCGGAGAGCAATTGTACCCAGACTTCGTCGCCCTTGAGGATAGCGGGCAGGTGCGCCGCCTTTTGTTCTGCCGTGCAGAATTCGAGGATCGTCGAGGCACACGGGTTGAAGGTCGGCACCGCAAAGCGCGAAGGATACTCGTGTCCGGCAAGTTCTTCGTTGAAAGCGCGGTTGTGCTCCGGGGTCAGACCCAGTCCGCCATATTCCTTCGGCATGCAGATACCGGCAAAGCTGCCGTCGAAGATCTTGCGCTGCAGGGCGCGGTCGCGTGCGACCGCGACCAGTTCTTCTTCGTCGTCCTTGCAGTGCTGGGTCCGGTCGAACGGTTGGAGCGGTCCGAGATTGGCATTGATCCATTCGCGGGCGCGAAGGCGAAATTCCTCGACGGGTTCGATCGTGTCGCTCATGCCGCCATCTCCTTCTCGATCTGCATCTGCGCGAGCAAGCGCCGGTGATCGCCGGGTGTGCCGTAAAGCAGGCGATTGAGTGTCACCCGTCTCAGGAAGAAGTGCAGGTCATGCTCGTAAGTCACACCGATGCCGCCAAAAATCTGCACGCAGTCTTGCGCCAGTTCGACTCCGTTCTCGCCGATGTAGGCTTTGGCCGAACTGACCGTTTCGGGCGCGCGCGCTAGTCCGTCGGCAAGCGCATCGGCCGCGGAATCGCAAATTGCATGGCTCGCTTCGAGCCACGACTTCATGTCGGCGAAACGGTGTTTCAGCGCCTGATAGGATGCCAGTGCCCGACCGAAGGTATAGCGTTCGAACGACCAGTCGACGGCCATTTCGAAGGCGCTTTCCATCGCACCGACCGACTCCGCGCAGAGCATGACGCATGCATTGAGGACCTGCCGCTCGACTGCTGCGTCCGCTTGTCCAAACGCACCGACCAGCGCCGATGCAGGTACGCGGACATTTTCGAAGCTGACCGCGCCGAACTTTCGCGACACGTCGATGGCCTTGAGGTTCTTGACCGTTATGCCCTGGGTTGCCGCAGGGACGAGCACCTGCGTCACGCCGCCCTGGCTGCATCCGGTGATCAAGAAATAGGCTGCCTGGCCTGCAGATTCGACCGGCTTGACCGAACCTTCGATCACCAGTTCGTCCCCATCCTGTGTGATCGAAATCGTCGCCTCATCGGACGTCTGCCACGGCGCGACCCCAAGGCACACTGAAGCAATTGCGCTGCCCATCATAACTGCTTCGAGCGCCTCGGCATGGGTTTGCTCGCCACTGTCGGAAAGGGCGCTGGCTACGACGTTGCAATCGACCAGCGGGCCGGGTGCGGCATGCCGCCCGAACTCATAAGCGATCAGCGAAAGGTCGACGATCCCGCGACCGCTGACACTGCCGCCGCCATTCTCCTCGCTGACCAGCGGCATGATCCAGCCAAGCTCCGCGCCGCCGCTCCAGTATTCAGGCGTGAAGCCCTCTGTGCTGTCCTTGTTCTTGCGCTGCCGATCGAGCGGTACGCGGTCGGTCAGGAAGCGCGCGGTGGTGTCGCGCAATAGTTGCTGGTCGGAACTGAGCTCGTGCCACATCGCGATGGCCTCTCCATTTGTGCTTGTTTTCGAGTCGATTCTGCATGGCACAGGCGGAAGGCCCGCGCCAGCCGGTTAGGAAGCCACTCCGGCCCGTGCCAAGGTTCGCTGTGCCTGCTTGAGGTGCGGTGCATCGATCATCTGTCCGTCGATCGAGAGCACGCCGGCATTTGGTTCTGCTGCAAAGGCATCGACGATCTTCTGCGCGTGGGCGACCGTTTCAGGCGAAGGCGTGAAAGCGGCATTGATCACCGGTACCTGCGCAGGGTGGATCGCCATCATGCCGGTGAACCCGTCAGCCGCGGCCCGCTTGGCATAGCGTTTCAAGGCTTCGAGGTCCTTGAAGTCCGGACTGATCGTCTCGATTGCCTCAACCCCGGCGGCATGGGCGGCGAACAATGTCAGCGAGCGCGCAAGTTCGATGGGCGGGGTGAAAGTGCCGTCGGCGAGCCGGGCCTGGGTCGCACCGATGGCGGCGGGCAGGTCTTCTGCACCCCAGGTCAGGCCGCAGATGCGCTCGCTCGCTCCGGCATATTCACCGAGCCGGAACATCGCGAGCGGGGTTTCTGTGATGAGCGGGAATATCGCGCAGTCCGCATCGCCGATGAGTGATTCCAGTTTGCGGATCGAGGCAAGCCCCTCCGCCTTGGGCAGGCATATCCCGTCCGGCTTGTGGGGCATGACCGCCGCCAAGTCGTCGCGCACGAACTCACCTTCGAGTGGATTGATCCGAACGAACAGCTTCACGGACGTGCGCGGACGGTCGAGAAAGGCGGCAATCGCCTCGCGCGCCATGGTCTTATGTGCGCCAGAGACAGAATCCTCCAGATCCAGGATCAGCGCATCGGCCCCCGATCCCAGCGCCTTTTCCATGCGTTCGGGCCGGTCGCCGGGAACAAACAGCATCGAGACCAGTCGCATCATCTTAGATAAATCCCCTTTTTCCCGCCCTTCGGGCGTGCGTTGTGCGCGACAAACGGGCATAGAGCCGATGTCAGGTCGCGGCGCAACGATCAAGCCGTGTTCAGGGGGGAGGCAGTGAGCGGACCCGAACCAGTCACAATGACCGTCGCGGACGGCGTCGCACGGATCGTTCTCGATGATCCGGCTAAACGCAACGCCGTCACCGCGCGCAGTTCGGCTGCGTTCCTTGCGGCGGCGCGGCGGGCAGTGAACGATTCGGACGTGCGGGTGATCGTTCTCACGGCAACGGGGGACTTCTTTTCGGTCGGCGGTGACATTGGCGAATTCATGGCCAACGAGCATGCGCTCTCGCAGCACCTCGAAGTGCTGACGGACAATATTCATGGCGGCATCCGCCATCTGGTCGATGCCCCCGTTCCTGTCGTGGTCGGCCTCAACGGCATAGTCGCTGGCGGCGGTGTGGGCATGATGCTCGCGGGCGACGTGATTGTTGCAAAGCGTTCCGCTCGGATCGCCAGCGGTTACACCCGCTCAGGCCTGACGCCGGATGCAGGTCTTACTTGGCATCTGCCGCGGCTGCTCGGCCATGCTCGCGCATTCGAGATCCTGGCTTTTAATGAATTTGTTTCTGCCGAGCAGGCTTTGCCGTTGGGTCTGGTCAGCCGTGTGGTGGACGACGACCAATTCGAAGCGGAACTGGAAACCGTGATCGAGAAGCTGAATGGCAGCGTCGGAAGGGTGCTCGGCGACACGAAGCGTTTGCTGCGACAGAGCCCTGATGCGGCGTTTGAAGCCCAGCTCGACGCCGAGGCTCAAGCCATCGCCATGCGCGTCGGGCTCCCGGAGACGGTAGAACGGCTCGACGCATTTGCGCGTCGCGATGCAGGCGGGGAAGGCTGATCGTGGCGCGCCAGTCTGGCTACGCGATCCAGCGCAAGCGCTCCAAGGGCGCGGCCACCGCCGCCGACGAGCGGACCATGGAAACGCGCAGCGCGATCATTTCTGCAGCACGCGATGTGTTGCTGAAAAAGGGCTATGCTGCGGCTCGCGTCGAGGACATCGTGAAGAAGGCAGGTATCTCGCGCCCGACGTTTTACCGCCATTTCAGTGACAAGTTCGAGGTTGCCAAGGCCTGGCACACGCTGTCGGGCGATGAGACGCTGGGCCCGTGGGGCGCGTTGGCCGAGGTCGATGTGAGCGATATCGCAGCGATCCGTTGCTGGCTCGAAGGTCTGCTCGAAACCTTTGCGGCGCGTCGCGATGAGATGGTCGTCTGGTCGGAAATGAGCGCAATCGAACCGGATTACCTCATGCGGGTGCCGCGTCAGTTTCCCGCGCTGATCGCCGTGCTAGGAGAGAGCATTCCGGCTTTTGCAAGGGCCCAGGCCGAAGCGCCGAAAAATGGAAGCGATCCCGGCCCTGTCTGGGTCGAGGCGTTTCTGTTGCTCGAGCACCTGTCCTACTATTGCACTTGGCTTGCACTCGGAAAGCACGTGATCTCGAAGGCGCAATCGGTCGACTACTTTTGCGAGCGTCTGCATCGCTTCATGGGCCGATACAGTACCTAGGCGGCCTCCACCTGCACGGGGAAGCCATCGACATGGACATTGCCCGAGACCTGTTCCCAGTCCTCGGGCCGGGACGAGACAATGCGGTTGATGTTGACCCCGGGAACCGTATTGGCTCGCTGCCAGCTGCCTTGATGGCCGAAGCCGTGCGGATAGCAGACCGAACCTGGCACGACCTCGTCAGAGACTTCGAGCTGTAATTCGAGCGATCCGGTCTCGGTACTGACGCGCACGATCTGACCATCAGTCATTCCGCGTGCGTCCGCATCGTCGGGATGCATCAGCAATGTCGGCACTTCATTACGCACCAGCCGCTCGACGTTGTGCATCCATGAATTGAGCGAGCCGAGCTTGCGCCGCCCGAACATCAGCAGCGGGCGCTGGTCGTCCGGTTCCGGCTCGGCGAGCAGACGCGCGATTTCCGCCGCCGTTACCTCGTGGAAGAGCTGCACTTTGCCATCCTCGGTCCAGACGCGCTGCCAGCTTGAAGCGGCATCAGGGCGGTCATTCGTACGCGCACCGGAAGGGAATTCGTTTCGCAGCTTTTCGATTGTGAAGCCTTGGGGATTCTCGCCAAACTGGTCGCCGAACGGCCCTATGCGTAGCATGTTGTCGGCCACCTGCATCAGTTCGGGGGCCTCGTTGGCGCGCGCTTCAGGATCGGCGAATAATGCGGGCAGGCCCATCCGCGCGAGCAGTCCGTTGTAGATGTCGAACTCGTGGCGCGATTCGCCCTGCGGTTCGATGACCGCCGGAGTGAACTGCACCCAAGGCCTCGGCGCGCTGCGCACCCAGTAATCGGTCAGGTCCTCGCGCTCGAGGAAGGTGGGCGTGGGCAGGATGTAGTGTGCGTGGCGGGTCGTCTCGTTGATGTAGAAATCCATGCCGACCATCAGGTCCAGCTTTTCCAGCGCCTCGGCGAGGGCATCGCCGTCGGGATAAGCGTGGACCGGATTGCCCGAGTCGACAATCAGTGCGCAGACCTGGCCCTCGCCGGGTGTGGTGATTTCCGCCGCTAGCGAGCCGCCGGGCATTGAGCCAAGCACGAGTGGCAAGTCTCCAATGCGCGACCGCGCGGAGTTGTAGCGCGCATGCATGGGCGGCGTTCCTTCCTTGCCCATGGGAGAGAGGCCGGTGATCCAGCCGCCCGGAATGCCGAATTTGCCCGTGATTACGTTAAGGCCCTCGATCAACAGGTTGGTGAGCGTGCCGAACCGGCCCCGGTTGGTGCCCACGCGGCTGTAACAGGCGCCGGTCTTCGCTTGGACCAGCCGCTCAGCTATTGAGCGGATAGTCTCAGCGGGAATCCCGCAGCGGCTTTCCGCCAATTCCGGCGTGATCGGTATCAGAGCCTCTCGAAGTTGTTCCCAGCCCTTGGTGCGCTGTTCGAGCACCTCGCGCGCTTCCAGCCCCTTTGCAAAAATGTGATGGATCATCGCCGCAACCAGCCAGGCATCGCTGTCGGGAAGGACCGGCACGTGCTCGTAGCGTTTCGCTGTTTCGGTCCGCCGCGGATCGATCACCACAACTCCGCCGCGCGCGTGGATCGCATCCAGCTTCTCGCGGGCTCGCGGCTCGGCAATGATCGACATGTGAGAGACCAGCGGATTGGCCCCGATCATGATGAGGAAATCGCTTTCCTCGATATCGGGAAAGGTCCAGTCGGTGCCGCTGCCGAAAGTCAGCTCCTGCGCGATGTTTTTCGCCCCGGTGTCTATCTGCACCGCGCTGATGTTCTTGCTGCCGCCCAGCGCCCTTAGGAACAGCGCGCCATAGGTGGCGTGCATTGTGGCGAAAGAGGCGGGATTTCCCTTGTAAGAGGCGATGGCCTCTCCGCCATGCTTGTCAGCGATGGCCTTGAGCCGGGCGGCAATGTCATCGAGTGCCTCATCCCACGAGACGGGTTTGAAATCGCCCGGTCCGCCAACGCGCTTCAGCGGCGTCAGCACCCGGTCGGGATCGTGGGTAATCGCGGCGAAGGAGGTGCCCTTGATGCAGACGTGCCCTTCGGAAACTGGATGATCGCGATCTGGCTCGATTCGTTCGATTCTGCCTTGCTTCACATGAGCGACCATACCGCACTGCGCCTCGCACAGGCGGCAGTAGGTGCGGTGAAGGCCATCGGCTCCGGGCGAGTCGGCAAAGGCAATTTTGTTCATGGTTGGCATCCTGTCCTGTCCGGCACCGGTGGTCAATTTGTCTTGCACACAATGGACATGGCGCGTCGCCGCATTACAGTCGCCAGGCAAAACGAGAGGATAGCCGCAAATGACAACCGATCCGGTCCGCCAGCTCGTCGAGGAGCGCCCGACGATGTTCGACCATCGCTTCGCCGGGATGAAGCCGAGTTTCACGGTGAGCGAGGGCGTGCACGGCGTCGAATCGATCTCCAATGTCTATCTCATCAATACGAGCGATGGGGACATCCAGATCAACGCGGGCATGGGCTTCGAGGCGCCGACGATCCGCGACCAGCTTGCGTCCTATCGCAAGGGGCCACTACCTTACCTGATCCTGACGCAAGGCCACGTCGATCACGTCGGCGGCGTTGCCCAGTTGCGCCAGCCGGAAACGAAGCTCGTGGCGCAAGAAAACAACCCCGAATGCCAGAAGGACGATCTGCGGATCATGGGCGCGCGCAACCGCCAGTCGCAGATCTGGTTTCCAGCGCCTGTGAAGAACAACGAGGCGATGCAAGAAGAGGTTGAATTCGTAGTTCAGGACCGACCCACGCCCGACATCACCTTCGAAGACCGGATGGAGATCGATCATGGCGGAGTGAAACTGGAACTGCTCTCTGTTCCGGGCGGCGAAACAATTGATTCTATTGCGATTCACATGCCGGGGCGGGGGATTGTCTTTTCGGGCAACATGTTTGGACCGCTGTTTCCGCATTTCCCCAACGTCAACACGATCCGCGGCGACAAATACCGGTTTTGGGAGGCCTACCTCGATTCGCTTGAACGGGTGAGGGCGCTAGAGCCGGAAATCCTCGTCACCGGGCATTTTCTTCCAGTTGTCGGCAAGGACCTGATCCGCACTTGCCTCGATCGGCTGCACGATTCGGTGAGTTACGTACATCAGGCGACGCTTGACGGGATCAACGCGGGCAAGGACATCTTCACGTTGATGCGCGAGGTGCAGGTACCCGATCACCTGTATATCGGACAAGCCTACGGCAAGGTCAGCTTCTGCGTGCGCACTGTGTGGGAACAGTACATGGGCTGGTTCCACGGTGAGCGGACCAGCGAACTGCTCTCGGTCCAGCCGCACCATGTCGCAGGCGAACTGGCGTCCATGGCGGGCACCGATGCGGTGCTGGCGAAGGCGCGCGCCACATTCGAGAAGGGCGATGCCGAGCGCGCCATGGCGCTGACCGAAGCGGTGCTTGCGGCAGAGCCTGCGAATGCAGCTGCGCTCGATCTCTCAGTGGCGATCCACGAAGCGCTGCTAGCAGGGCCGCATGGCGCGGAGAACTTCTGGTATGCGGGCTGGCTGCGGCACCAGATTGCCGAGAACAAGGCTGGACGACCGGGGGGCAAGCCATGAGCAGCAACAAGATTCGCATTGCCGATCTTGCTGAACCCGAGCTCACCGAAGCACAGCAAGGCGCGATTGCCTTCATGGAAGCCAATCCGGTCGAGATCAGCGAGGAGATCGTACTCGCCGCGGCTTGCGAACGCACCGGCTTGGACGATTTCGGACCGGACGATTTCAAGGTCCGCCTCAACCGGCTGATCGACGAGTGGAACGCCGACACTTCGATGCGGCAAGTCAACCGCATGATCCTGCGCGATATGGTCATCCGTCATGCAAGCAATCGCCTGCTGGCGCAGGACTATCGCAAGCAGCATCCGGATTATGCGCAGGAAAAGATCGACCGCCCAATCATTGTCGTTGGCTTGCCGCGCTCCGGCACGACGCACCTGCTCAATCTGCTCGGCTCCGACAGTCGCCTGCGTTCGCTGCCGTTATGGGAAGTGAATGAGCCCCTCCCCAATCCGAATGAGCCGCCGCGCGAAGACGGGCGCGATCCGCGCTGGGTACGCACCAACGAGCAGTGGGAAATGATGAGCGCCAATTCGCCGCTCACCGCCGCGATGCACCCGATGGAGCCCGATCATTTCCACGAAGATCTGGAGTTGATGTGCCCGGATTTCGCATCCTACAATTACGAGTGGATGAGCAATGTGCCGGGCTGGCGCGACGCGAGCTATGCCGAGGATCAGACCCCGCATTACCGCTATCAGAGAGAAATGCTGCAGATCATGCAGCATGCGGCGGGAGACTCAAAGCCAAGACGCTGGGTCAACAAGTGCCCGCAGCATCTCGAAAATTTGCCGGTACTGAAGGAAACCTATCCCGACGCGACGGTGGTCATCACTTATCGCGATCCGGTCGATGCGATTCAGTCCGCCATCACCATGATGGGCTATGGCGCGCGCATGCGCTATCCCGAAGTCGACCGCCAATTCCTGCTCGAATACTGGACCGAGCGGGTCGATCACTTGCTGCGGGCCTGCGTGCGCGACCGCGATGTCTGGCCCGACGCGCAACGGGTCGATGTGCCGTTCGATGCCTTGATGCAGGACCCGATGCATTTCGTCCGCGCGGTTCATGCCAAGGCCGGCATGGAAACCACCGACAAGGCCATTGCCGAAATGGAGCATTTCGTGGAGACTCACCCGCGCGACCGGTTCGGCCAGGTGGTCTATGACCTTGAAGGCGATTTTGGCATCTCGCGCGAGAAATTGCGCGAACGCTTTGGCTATTATTTCGATGCGTTTCCGCAGGTTGCCGCAAGCTGATTTCCAGACACAGAACAATTCAGATCGGGAGAGATTGAACGATGTCGCAGATTGAAAGCCCGCCCCGGACCGAACTGCTCAAGGCCACAGATGAAGAGATCGAGGAAGCGGTCAAGTTCGCTGACGTCATGGCTCTGCGCGGGTTGCTTTACCAGCTTACCGCAGATGAGGAGCTCAAGGATCTCGAACTCAAGACGGTGCTTGGCGGCTATCTCGAACGGCAGGTGCTGGCCAATCCTGACGATGTCGAAATGGTGCGGGGCAAGGCCGCGCAGTTCCTCAAGGATTACCGCGACAGCGGGGCAGGGCCGCTCGACATCGGCCCGCGCGATCGTCTGCCCGAAAGCCTCGGCCTTATGCGCGGCGAGGTAATTCCGGAGTCGTCGCTGGGGCTCTATATCGAGGAAACCGCGCTCGATCCTTGGGTGCGCTCGCTGCAGTGGCGCGAAGAGCCCGATCCAGAACGGCTGAAGAACTTCAAGGTTGTCATAGTCGGTGCGGGCATGGGCGGGCTGGTTTCGGCACTACATCTCAAGCGTGCGGGCATACCCTATACTGTGATCGACAAGAACGCGGGCGTTGGCGGCACGTGGTACGAGAACCGCTATCCCGGTTCGCGGCTCGATTCGCCGAGCCGGTCCTACACGCACCTGTTCGGGGTGGATTTTCCATATGCCAACCCGTTTTCGCCGTGGTCGGAGAACCAGCGCTATTTCAGTTGGGTCGCCGACTTTTTTGACCTTCGCAAGGACATGGTGTTCGAGACCGAGGTCCACTCGCTGACCTGGGACGAGACGGCGTCTGAGTGGGAGATCGTCACTTCAGACAAGCATGGCGAGGAAAAGGTTTTGCGCGCCAATGCCGTTATGACCTCGGTCGGCTTTCTCAACCGACCGAGAATGCCGGATATCGAAGGGCGCGATACGTTCGAAGGAGAGGCGTATCACACGGTCGAATGGCCGGACCACGCGAGCATCAAGGACAAACGGGTTGCCGTGATCGGAACCGGGGCGACTGGATACCAGACCGTGCCCGAAATGGCGCTCGAGGCCGAACACGTGACCGTGTTCCAGCGCACCCCGCAATGGCTGTTCCCCGCGCCAGGCTATCGCTCTCCCTTTGCGCCGGAGGTCTACTGGCTGAATCGGAATTTTCCATTTTACACCAATTTCATGCGGCTCGGCAGCGGGTCTGCGGCGGCATTCGAGGACGTAACCCGGATCAACCCGGATTTCGACGATCCGCATTGCTGCTCACCCAGCAACAAGATCGCACGCGATGTCGCGGTCGGCTTCCTAAAGAGCAAGCTGGATGACCCCGATCTGGTAGATCTGCTGACTCCCGAGCATCCGGTATGGTCGGCGCGGCCGATCCAGGCCGATCCCGAATACTGTTTCCTCGATGCGATCAAGCGCGACAATGTCACGCTGGTTACCGAAGGCATCAAGCGGATCAACAAGACCGGGATCGAGACAAACGACGGCAGGCAGATCGACGTTGACATGATTGCCTATGCGACCGGCTTCCATGCCAACGAGTATCTCTTCCCGATGAAGATCACCGGCAGGGATGGGCAGACCATCGAGGAGCTATGGGCCGACGGCGGCGCGCGCGCCTATCGCACCTGCATGATGCCTGGCTTCCCCAACCTTTTCGCGATCTATGGCCCCAACACCAACGGCGCACTGTCGCCTGCCACCTTCCACGAGATGGTAGCCTGTTTTGCACTGCAATGCATGGAAGAGCTCATCCTTGAAGGGAAGGACTCGGTTGAGGTGAAGCCGGAGGCGTATTGGGAATTCGCCCGCATGATCGACGAGGAGAACAATACCCGAGTGTGGAGCGATCGCCGTGTCCAGAGCTATTACTGGTCGAAGCATGGCCGTTCGGCGACCATGAATCCGCTGGGTGGTCCGCAGATGTGGGCCATGCTGCGCAAACCCAGTTTCGAGGATCTGGAAATTGCCTGAGTGCGAACGCGGGCGCCCTTGAATACGACTTCGCCACATTGCGCGCGACGCTCCGCTTGCATCTTGGCTAACGGCGCGGGACAATGTCGTGCAAACGCATGAAATGACGAAAAAAGGCGAATAATGGGCAGTAACTCAAGATGCGACTAAAAGGTAAGGTCGTCTTGGTGATGGGCTCGACCTCGGGAATCGGTCGGGCGATTGCCGTGAAAGTCGCCGCGGAGGGAGCGAAGGTGGTCGTCACCGGTCGCAATGAGACCGCGGGAGCCGAGGTGGTGGCCGAAATCGAAGCCGCGGGCGGCGAAGCGATTTATGTCAAGGTAGACGTAACACACGCCGAAATGATCGAGGCGGCCGTCGAGAAGGCGCTTGCGCGGTTTGGCCGGCTCGACGGCATCGTCAACAATGTCGCGGGCATGACACTCAATCGCCTTGACCAGCGTGTGACCGAACTGACGCTCGACGACTGGAACCTGATCCTCGCGACCAACCTTACCTCAGCCTTTCTCGGTATGAAGTACGGCATCATGGCGATGATGCGGGGAGGACATGGGGGCTCCGTCGTCAACATTGCCTCGGAGGCCGGAATTCGCGGAATGAACGGCCTGGAGGGCTACACGGCTTCCAAGGGCGCCATGGTGGCCATGACGCGATCCGTTGCCAGCTATTATTCACGCTATGACGTGCGCTGCAACACGCTGGCGGTGGGCTTCGTAAACACAGGCGGCGAGCGGATCGAGGAACTGTTGCGGGATCCGTTATTCGCTGGAGAGATCCAGCGTCATCACCTGGGGCACATTGGTAGGCCCGAAGAAGTGGCCGATCCGGCGGTGTTCCTGCTGTCGGATGAATCGCACTACATCAGCGGGGCGATCATCCCGGTCGATGCCGGTGCGACTGCGGCTTCGCACATCGTCAGGCCTTCTGCGCCCGATATAGACGGATTTCCGCGGCTGCGCCCGCACGCGCCGGAGTTCTAGTCGCCTTCCGCGAAAACCTTCTCGCGGTAGACTTCGCCGATCTTCTTGCCGTCCTCGAAGTATCCGTGGCCATAGTCGCCCTGGATGGTCGAGCGGATGGTATGGCGTTCGAATTGCGGGTCGCAGCCTTCGACCGCGTGCAGCATGCGGTGGTTGTCCCAGATCAGCATGTCGGTGGGCGACCATTCGTGCCAGTAAGCGCTGGTGCCGTGGCCCATCTTGTTGACCTGATGGCAGACGTCGTCGAGCAACTGATCGCCCTCTGCATCCTCGTGATGTTCGAGACCAAAGGCCATCCAAGAGCCAACGTGCATCACTTTCTCGCCAGTCTCGCGAGTCCAGACGGCGGGATGCATCGCGCGCGGGAAGATCGCGACTTCTTCCAGCATCTGCACCGCCATCGGCATGTCGCCACTGGCCATTTCGAAATTCACCCCATAGCGCATCTTCGAAAGCCGAGTATCGAGCGTGTAGATGACGTTTATGCCTTCGATCCGGTCGCGCAGCTCCTTGGGAAACTGGCGGTAGCATTCGATGCCGTCCATGAAGCCGGTGCGGCCTTTATCAGGCGGAGCGACGGGGCAGCGCAGCACGCCCGCATAGTTGAGCTCGTCATTGTAGCAATGGTCGAAATGCCAGGGGGAGTAGCGCGTGAGGACCTCGCCATCAATGCTGACCAGACCACCCGAATAGGGTCCATCATCATCGCCGGGCTGGTAGTGCATGTCGATCACGCCATGCTCGGCATCGCCGGTTTCCTCGTCGCGCGGCGTGCCCTTGGTCGGATGGTCCTTGAGTGGACCGAACATCTTACTGAGTGCGACTTGCATCTTGGCCGTCGGCTCCATGTCCTTGAACACGAGGAGGCCGCGATCCTTGAAGAGCTCGCGCAATTGCTCGCGCGCGGCTTCGTCCTCCAGCGTTTCCCAGGTGACGCCACACACTTGCGAGCCGAAGCTGAGGTCACCGGGAAGATTTTCGACGGTAAACTGTGCCATGTGCATCCTCATCCAGAATGGCTTGCTTGATAGAATTCTGATTATCTCATTGCTGCGAGCTGGTGTCCAGAACCCTCGTTACTCGCGCTATTCTACGTCCCCGAACCAGCGTGTGATGCCTTGCCGCATTAGCCCGACAAATTCATCCTCGCGTTTCCTGATGACGGTCATTGGGCCCGCCAAGCCTACCACGGCTGGAACGCGCAGGCCCTGGGCCGGCAGCGACATGGCCAGTGAGCAGATGCGTTCATCCATTGCCGCAGGGCCGACAGCATAGCCCTCTTCGCGAATACGGTGGGCCATATCGAGAAGCGGTTGCATGTCGCCCTCGTCGATGCGCGCGCGGTTGGCGAGGCGCATCACGGATTCGTCGTCGAGCGTGGATAGGTAGGCGCTGCCGATCGCCGAACCGATGATCGAGACCTGAAGCCCGCGCTCTGGCATACGGTTGTCGCCTGGCACGGACGGAATTTCGGCGTCGACGATCTGCATGAACAGGTCGTTGGGTGTCGTCACGGTCACGACCATGCCTGTCTGTTGATGCAGTTCCTCGATCAGGTTGCGCAGCCGTCCGTCCGCGCCATAGCTTTCGACGATCCACGCGCTGAACTGGGTGAGGCGCGGCGAGGGCAGGTAGGTCTTGGCGCGTGCGTCGAAAACCAGATGCGCCGAATCGACCATGGTCTTGAGCAATTGGTTGGTGGTCGAGGAGTGCATGTCGAGCGCGCGCGAAATCTCGATGGCGCGCAGGGGGCGGTGGACCCTGCCGAACAATTCGAGCACGTCGAGCGCGCGAGTTGCCGAGCGCGAGGAGCTTCGTCTTTCCGCCGGGCGCTTGACGCGCACCGCCAGATGGCTGCCGCTGCCGGGCCGTGGCGTGATGATACTCACGCGCTGGAGCCTCCTCTACTGTCCCTCTGCACAGCAAACATGGACCAAGCGTGGCCGTCCGGCAATATCGGAGAAAATCAGCCCGTCGCGCCGAGGTAATCCGGATCGCGCTGGAACGAGATGGAGCGGCTCTGTGCCTCCATGAAACCGGCATCGACGATGATGTTCTGTCCGGTAACGGCGCGCGCGGCGTCGCTGGCCAGATAGCCATAGGCTTCGGCGATGTCGCGCCCCTCGATGACGAGACCGAGCGGAGCGCGGCTGGCGAGGACCTGCCGCGCCTCGTCTTCGCCACCGAACATGCCCACGGTCATCGGAGTGAGCGTGTAGCCCGGTGCGACGCCATTAACGCGGATGCGGTGCTGGGCAAGGTCGTTCGCAGAAGCGCGAATCAGGCCGGTGAGACCATGCTTGGCGGCGATATAGGGATGGCCGCCGACCGCGCGCTGGCCCGAAATGCTCGTGGTCATGAGGATGACGCCGCCATTTCCGGCTTCGATCATCGCTCGCGCCGCATGCTTCACGCCATAGAAGCAGGAATTGAGCACGATATCGACGGTGCGTTTCCAATCTTCGGCAGTTATGTCCGTGATGGGGCCGAGCGCGCCAGCCTGAGCGGCATTGTTGCAAATCGCGTCGATTCGCCCCAGATCCTTGACCGCCCGTTCGACCAGCGCTGCAACTTCTTCCTCAACGGTGACGTCGGCAGCCTGGAAAATGCCGCCGACCTCTTCCGCGACTTCACCGGCGGGGCCTTCGCGCAGATCGGAGGCAAGAACGGTGAAACCGCCTTCCGTCAGCCGCCGCACGATCGCCATGCCGATACCGCCGGCCGCGCCGGTAACAATCGCTACCTTGCCCTTGTCGCTTTCCATTACCGTCTCCGATCCTCTCTTGCCGTGTACGCTTGCACATAACGTGCAATCCGTTAGGCGAGTAGCGATACGTCTAACCATTTGAACCATGCAAGAGGGAAGCAGGATGTCAGAGGTCGTTCGCTACGAAATCGTCGAGGACTGGATTGCCAAGGTCACCATCGACCGGCCGGAAAAGCGCAACGCGGTCAATATCGATGTCGCCCAGGGCATGGCCGAAGCCGTGCGGCGCAGCGAGGCCGACGATGCGGTGCGCGTCGTCGTGCTGTGCTCGTCGGGCGGCGAAGTTTTTTGCGCCGGAGCCGACCTCAAGGTTGTGTCCGAAGGGCGCGGCAAGGAGCTTTACGTCGATGGCTTCGGTTTCGGCGGCTTCGTCGAGGCAAAACGCAGGAAACCCTGGATCGCGGCGGTTGGCGGGCAGGCACTGGCCGGCGGGATGGAGCTGTCGCTGGCCTGCGACATGATCATCTGCGGGGAAGAATCGAAATTCGGCCTTCCCGAGCCAAAGCGCGGCCTGCTTGCGGGCGCAGGGGGAGTGTCGCGGCTGCCGCTGGCCATCTCGCGCAATGTCGCCACCCAGATCATCGTTACCGGCGATCCGATCGGCGCTGAACGCGCTTACCAGGTCGGACTGGTCAACAAGGTGGTGCCAACCGGCCA
Organism: uncultured Novosphingobium sp.; assembly: GCA_964603645.1. Classification (GTDB taxonomy): domain Bacteria; phylum Pseudomonadota; class Alphaproteobacteria; order Sphingomonadales; family Sphingomonadaceae; genus Novosphingobium. The sequence goes on from CAZRVW010000009.1 coordinate 28,773, forward strand.
GCATATCGAAGGTGCGATGGAATTCGCCCGCGCAATTGCTGCGAATGCGCCGCTGGCAGTGCAGGAGGGGCTCGCACTGGCGAAGCGGGTGGTTGGCCTTACCGACGAGGAGGGTATGCGCGCAGGCGACGATTCGCTCGCCAACCTGCGCGATACCGAGGATTTCAAGGAAGGCCCGCTGGCCTTTGTCGAAAAGCGCGCGCCGGTCTGGAAAGGCCGCTGAGCGTGCCCAAAACCGACCTTGCCGGATTTTTTACCCCGCGCAACATTGCGCTTGTGGGGGCTTCCGACCGTTCGGCATGGAGCCAGATGGTTGCGGCGTGCTTCGACCTGTTCGGCCACACCGGCAAGCTCTTCGCGGTCAATCGCGGAGGCAAGGAAGCGCACGGCTTTCCCGGCTACACCAGCTGCACGGAAATCCCCGAACCGGTGGATGCGGCTTTCGTCTATGTCCCGGCTGCCGCCGTGGTCGAAGCGCTGCACGATTGCGCGGCCGCAGGCATCCACAATGTCGTGATCCTGAGTTCCGGCTTTGCCGAAGCGGGCGAGGAGGGCGCGGCGATGCAGGAACAGGTCGCCCGCACCGCGCGCGAACTCGATATCCGCTTTCTCGGCCCCAATTCGATGGGTTTCGCCAACTTGGCCCATGGCAGTGTGATGACCTCGATCAAGTCGCGCCGCCCGGTGCGCAAGGGGCGGCTGGCAATTATTTCTCAATCCGGCGCCCTGGTGAACGAGATGGGCAAGGTCGCCCATATCAACGGCGTGGGCATCGCCTTTTTGGGCGCGACCGGCAACGAGGCAGGCCTGTCGATCACTGATCTGCTCGAGTACCTCGTCGAGGACGAGGAAGTTGGCGCAATCTGCATCTATTCGGAAGGTATCCGCGATCACGACCGGTTCATGGCTGCGGCCCTGCGCGCGCGCGAATTGAAAAAGCCGGTGGTCCTCATAAAACTTGGCCGCTCGGCGGTATCCGGCGCGATCGCTCAGGCGCACACCGGATCGCTAATCGGCGACGATGGCGTATTCGACGCAATGTGCCGCAAGACCGGGATCATCCGATGTTCTTCGCTCGAAGAAGTGATCGCTACGGCAAACCTTATCGCCAACACAGGCCCGATTGACCCGCCCCGCATCGCACTGTGTTCTATCTCGGGCGGTGCTTGCGCGTTGCTTGCCGATCTCTCGCACGAATATGGTCTCGACGTGGTTCCCTATTCGGACGAGACACAGGCGGCTTTGGCTGAGGTGTTACCATCCTTCGCCTCGACCCTGAACCCGCTCGATACGACCGGTGTGCTCGTGCAGCAGCCTGAGCTGTGGCAGGAAGTGATCCCGATCCTGGCGCGAGACGCAAATACCGGCCTCGTAATCGTCGGCCAGCCCTTGCCCAATGTCGATACCGAGCTGGCGACTCTGACAAGCACCATCGAGGCGATCACGGCGGGCTTCCATGCGGCCGATCACCCCGCGATCATCGTCGATTTCTGCATGCAGACACGGTCAGCCGAGCAACTTGAATTGCTGACAAGGCTGAACGTTGAAGTGCCGATGCCAGGCCTGCTCATCACCGTGCGCGCGCTTGCCAATCTTCAGGACTGGTCGAAGGCGCTGGCAGGGCCTGTGACCCACCGTGCGCTTCCAGCTCCCGCTGATGCGCGTCCGGTGGGTGAGCGAGAGACCTTGGCGTTCCTGGGTAGCCATGGCGTCCCTGTTATTCCGGCAAAGCTTGTCACCAATGCCGGCGAGGCCATGGCCGCGGCGGGCGATTTGGCTGGGCCGGTTGTCTGCAAGATTGCCTCACCCGATATCGCCCACAAGACCGAGGCGGGCGGGGTCATGCTTGGCGTGGATCCGGACGAAGCGGGCGCAGCGTTTGAGGCCATTGTCGCCTCTGCCAGCGCCTACGATCCCTCTGCGTGCATTGATGGCGTGCTGGTCGCGCCGATGCGCTCCGGCGGGACAGAACTCATCGTCGGCGTCTCCAACGATCCGGAATGGGGCCTGGCAATCACGGTCGGCACCGGAGGAGTGCTCACTGAGATCTTGGGCGATAGCCAGACCCGGCTCCTGCCCATCGACGAGCAGGAGGCGCAAGACATGGTGCTTTCACTCAAGGGGGCAAAACTGTTGCAAGGTTTCCGTGGCGCACCAACAGCGGATCTGGACGGGCTGGCGCGCGCAATTGTCGCGATTGGCGATGCTGCAGCGGCTTTGGGACCGGAGCTTGCCGCGCTGGAAGTCAATCCAATACGGGTATCAGGACACGAGATCGAGGCGCTGGATGCGCTGGCGATCTGGAATGACGCCTGACAGTCAGATGATCGCCATCTTCTTGCCGGTCGGTTTCGTTCCGGTAGTCAGGAGCGAACCATAGGGCTGAGGGAAAGTTCCGCTCGTGGGAGGATCCGCTGGCGGCTCAGCTCGTGTCTCAGCCGGAGTTTCGGCAAGCCATGAAAGGGCCTGACGGTGATTCCGTTCTACATGACCATTGTTGTGGTGATGCTCTCGGGCTTAGGCTCGCGCGATCAGGTGACGCTGGCCACCTATTCGCGCACGCATGGCAAAGCGCGACTTGCGCTTGTCATTTCGGTGATCGTCTCGTTCGGCACTGCGGCTTTCGCAGGATGGGCGACGACGATGATCGTTCCGCTGATCGGGCCTGCTGCGAGAGTTTTCCTTTGCGCTATGGCTATCGCCTTTGCTGGCGCAGAATCGCTGGCGATTGCGCCACGAGCGGCGCGCCACGGGCCGCGCCCGTCGCTAGTAATGTTGTCGCTGACTATGTTGTTCCATCAATTGACTGATGCAGCGCGTTTTATCGTGTTCGGGATTGCCGTCGCCGCGCAGGCGCCCATCACTGCCGGAGCGGGCGGCGCCTTGGGCGGGGCAGCGCTGGTCGGCCTCGCCTGGGCTTATCCAGGAATCGCCCTCGATGCGAGGACAAGACTGACGCGGCGATTGCTGGGTGTCGGCCTCGTTCTTGTCGGTGCCTATCTTGCCATGCTTGCGCTCGACTGGATCTGATGCTCGGTCTGCTGCCAGCCCCGTTGCATCGTAGGCTATACAAGATCGCCTACCGCGTCCGGCATCGGTTCCGGCGTGTGGTTCGTTTGCCAATCTTCGGCGTCAACGCGATCATTCGCGATCAGGAGGAGCGCGTTCTGCTCGTGCGCCATAGCTACGGACCAGCTGCCTGCACCTTGCCAGGCGGAGGGCATTCCCAGCGTGAAGACCCGGCTAATGCTGCCAGACGCGAAGTTCGAGAAGAGCTTTCGATCGAGATCGAAAATCTCGAATTGCTGGCGACATTGAAGGAAACGCTGTCGGGTGCGCCGCATACATCAAGCCTGTTTGCGGGCTATGCCGTGGGTGAACCCAGGCCCGACGGACGGGAAATAATCGCCGCGGAATTCTTCGCGCGTGAAGACTTGCCTGTGCTGCTCCAACGCCGGATCGAGGTGCGGCTGGACCTTTGGTATGCGCTGCTCGATAGGAAAAATAACACGGGTTAAAGCAGCGACAGCTGAGCGTCGTCCGTCACTTTGGCTTTCTCTTCATCGCTTTCGAGATTTGAAAGCGTCAGGCCCATCAGGCGGACTGGTTGGGGCAGTGGCATCAGGTCTTCGAGCAGCGATCGACCGAGTGAGCGGAACTCATGCTCGTCTGCGATCCAGTTGCGGACCGAGCGTGCACGGGTCAGCGTATTGAAATCGGCGTAGCGCAGTTTGAGCGTCACCGTGCGGCCGCGCACGCGACTTGCCACAATCCTCTCCCAGACTACGCCGGCAATTGTATCGCATGTCTCGCGCAATTCGACCGGGTCTGAGATGTTTTCGTGAAAGGTTCGCTCTGCGCCAATTGACTTCCTGATCCGGTCCGTTCGAACTCTGCGATGATCGATTCCACGCGCGGCGCCGAAAAGGTAGTCGCCCATGGATCCGAAGTTTGTGCGCAGGAACTCAATGTCCTTTGCCGCTAGGTCCGCGCCAGTCTCGATCCCGAGCCGGGCCATCTTTTCCGCGCCTCGCGGACCCACCCCGTGAAACCTCCGCACCGGCAGGCTAGCCACGAATTGCGCACCCTCGCCAGGGCGGATCACGCACAGCCCGTCCGGCTTGTTCTGGTCGCTCGCCAGCTTGGCGAGAAACTTGTTGTAGGAAACGCCCGCGCTCGCGGTGAGCTGCGTTTCGGTGCGAATCCGCGTGCGGATGTCCTGGGCGATGCGCGTTGCCGAGCCAATACCTTTCAGATCATGCGAGACGTCGAGATAGGCTTCGTCGAGCGAGAGCGGTTCGACATGAGGGGTGTAGTCGCGAAAGATTGCGCGGATCTGTTTGCTGACCTCGCGGTAGACCTCGAAGCGTGGTCTGCGGAAGATCAGGTCCGGGCATTGGCGAATGGCTCGCGCCGATGGCATGGCCGAGCGCACACCGAACCGCCGCGCTTCATAGCTTGCCGCAGCGACCACACCGCGTCCGCTTGCGCCGCCGACCGCAACCGGCCTGCCGCGGAGCGAGGGCTCGTCGCGCTGTTCGACGCTGGCGTAGAATGCATCCATATCGACATGGATGATTTTGCGCAGGCCCGCGCCGTCTTCCTCGTCGTCATCCGGGTTGCTTTCGGCCATGCTGCGCAGATAGCCCATTTGCCAATACGCTTGCCAGACGTCTGCGTTGCACAGCGATGGCGGGCAAGCTGCAACGCCGGCGGCGAATTTGCGCCTAGCCAAGCTTGCTGCGCTGCGGCAAGGCGGCGCAATGAATGTTTCATCGGGTGTCTCCCGGCCTTTCCCCATGAAGGAAACTGAGTTCGTGGCGCTGATGGCGTCGCTGATGGCGCTTCAGGCACTAGCGATCGACGTGATGCTCCCGGCACTCGCCGTGATGGCCGAAGAACTCGGCGTCGGCGGCAATGACCGCCAGCTCGTCATCGGCGTGTTTTTGGTGAGCAGCGGCTTCTTCTCTCTGTTTGCTGGGCCGCTTGCCGACCGCTACGGACGCAGACCCGTTGTCCTGGTCTGTCTCGCTGGCTACCTGCTGACGTCCCTGGTTGCTGCCTTCGTGAACAGCTTCGACGCCATGCTTTGGCTTCGCGTTGCTCAGGGCGTGTTCTCGTCCGGCATGATGACCTTGCCCGCGGCGATCCTGCGCGACCGGTTTGAAGGGGATCGCATGGCCAGGACGCAGTCGCTGATCGCCATGGTGTTCATGATTGTGCCGATGCTCGCGCCGCTGCTGGGGCAGGGCGTCATGGCGCTGTTCGGCTGGCGGGCGATCTTCGGGACGATGGCCTTGCTGCCTGCATTGGTGGCGGTTTGGGTCTGGTACCGCTTGCCTGAGACACTGCATCCCGAGTTCCGTCAGCAAATCGCCGTTCGCACGATTGTCGGCAACATGGGTATGACACTAACCCTGCGCGATGCCGCCGGCTATGTGCTGGCGGGGATGTTCGTACAGGCGGCAATTCTTGGATATATTAATTCCTCGCAGCAGCTGTTCGGCGAAGCGCTGGGCGCAGGCGAGTGGTTTCCGGCGATCTTTGGCGTGATGGCGGGGGGAATGGCCATCAACAATTTTGTCAATTCGCGGATCGTGGAACGGTTTGGCGCGCGGCGGGTCTCACACACCGCGACCCTGTCCTTTATCCTGATCGCGGCCGCCCATTCGCTCGTTGTCCTTTCGGGCCGCGAGACTCTGCTCAGTTTCGCCATCCTGATGACGATGTCGATGTGCATGGTCGCTTACATGGGTGGAAATTTCATGTCGATCGCGATGCAGCCGTTCGCGCGAATCGCCGGTTCCGCAGCTTCGGCGATGGCCGGATTGCGGCTTATCGGTGGAGCAGGGATTGGGCTGTTCATGGGGCGCGCCTATGACGGCACACCGCTCCCGCTTACCATGGCCTTGATCCTGCTGGGTTTCGCTATCCTTTTGCTCCTGCTCTATAGCGAGCGCGGGCGCTTGTTCCGACGGCGCAACCCTCCCAATGTCACCTAGATCGCGTTAGACCATGGTCGTGGATGATCTGTTCGACCTCGCGGTGATCGGTGGCGGCGTCAACGGCGCGGGGATCGCCCGTGACGCAACCGGACGGGGCGCGAAGGTGCTGCTGCTTGAAGGTGGCGATCTAGCGGGACGCACTTCGTCGGCATCGACCAAGTTGATCCATGGCGGGCTTCGTTATCTCGAACACTATGAGTTCGCGCTGGTGCGCGAAGCGTTGGGCGAGCGTGAGCGGTTGTGGCGGATCGCGCCGCATATCATCCGGCCCATGCGCTTCGTGTTGCCGCATGCGGACGGACTTCGCCCGGTTTGGATGCTGCGGTTGGGCTTGTGGCTCTACGACCATATCGGTGGGCGCAAGCTGCTGCCCAAGACGCGTACGGTCAAACTGGACCGCCATACGGCGGGTGGGCCGCTCACTGACAACGATGGTGTCGGCTTCGAATATTCGGACTGCTGGGTCGACGATGCGCGCTTGGTTGTTCTCAATGCCTTGGATGCCGCCGAAAGGGGCGCGCGTGTCCTAACAAGAACGCCGATGACCTCCGCCCAACGGGAAGACGGCCAGTGGTTGATCGAGACTCCTGCCCGGCAATTCCGCGCATCGGCCATGGTCAATGCTGGTGGCCCCGCCGTGCTAGAGGTGCTGGGAAAGATGGCCGAACAGGGCGACTATGGCATGCGGCTGGTGCGTGGCTCGCACATCGTCGTGCCGAAACTGTTCGATCACCCGTTTGCCTATATCTTCCAGCTGCCCGATGGTCGCGTCACCTTTGCAATACCTTACGAGCGAGATTTTGCGCTGATTGGCACCACCGATGCCGAGCATGAAGGATCGCTTGACCAGGTGGCGGCGAGTGCGGTCGAGATCGAATATCTTTGCGAGGCCACCAACCGTTATTTCGCTACGAACATTGCGCCTGCCGATGTCGTCTGGTCCTACGCCGGGGTGCGGCCACTCATCGATGATGGCTCCGGAAAGCCCGAAGAGGCGACGCGCGGCTACAGGCTTGACCTTTCGGAAACGGGCGAGGGCGCACCATTGCTCAGCGTCTATGGCGGCAAGCTCACCACCTATCGCCATCTTGCCGAGGAGGCGGTCGACATGCTTGCGACGCGCCTGCCTGCCCTGTCGGGTTCTGCTTGGACGACGAGCCAAGCGCTGCCGGGGGGAGAATTCGCGGTGGGCGAGATAGATGCACTGATTGCGGAGTTGCGCAAGAACTATCCGTTCCTCGATGATGAGGACGCCCAACGCATCGGCCGCGCTTACGGCACGAGGGCGGGGGACTGGCTTGGTATGGCCACGAACTGTGAGGATTTGGGCCGAGATTTCGGAGGCGGCCTCTCGCAGGCCGAAGTCGACTATCTGCGACGGCAGGAATGGGCGCAGACCGCCGAGGACGTGCTCTGGCGCCGGACGAAACTGGGATTGCGGCTCGATCCAACGCAGAAGGCGGCCCTGGCGGACTACATGGCCGACTGATTGGCCTCTCTGACCAGCATTGCCATTTCGGTCCGCGATGGCTGCGGCTTCTTGGTGTCGCGTGGTGGGACCAGGCATTGGGCGAGGGCGCGGATCACGAAACCCAGCTTCGCGGCACGTCCGGTATGCACCCGATGGTCCCACTCATGGGCGCCCTTCGCCTTCACTTCGCGGGCGATAGCGCCGTAAATGTTGGCGGCGGAAAGGATCGCCCAGCGCTGGCGAAACGGCAGTCGTGCCGCGCCGATCCGCGCTGAAGCCTCGTATACTTTTGCCAGATCGCATAATCGCGCAACCAGCGGGACCAGAGACGCGCGATAATGTGGCTTGGCCACCTCGCCGGGCGGAATGTCGGCTTCCACCAGCCACTCGATCGGTAGGTAACAGCGGCCTGCCGCATCGTCTTCAGAGATGTCTCGCGCAATATTGGCGAGCTGGAAAGCGATGCCGAGATCGCAGGCACGGTCGAGCGTGTCTTCGTCGTCAGGACTGACGCCCATCACCGTCGCCATCATGACGCCGACCGCCCCCGCGACATGGTAACAATAGCGCAGAGTATCGGTCTCGAAACGCGGGCGAAAGCCGTTTGCATCGAGATCGAAACCGGCAATCACATCGTCTGCCATTGCCTGTGTGATCGGGACTTCGCGGGCGAGCTGGCCAAACGCATCGAACGCAGGCTCTCCGGTTGTTTCACCGGCTAGGGCCCGCGCAGTAAGGTCGCGGATTTTCGCCACCCGTTGCAACGCTCCATCCTGAACGCCGAGTTCGCCGCCATGATCCTGTGCGTCGGCAAGATCATCGCAAGCGCGGCACCAAGCGTAAAGCAG
>CAZRVW010000010.1:0-35780 GCA_964603645.1 uncultured Novosphingobium sp.
GCACGCCGCATCGCAAGAGCATGAAATCTATCGCAATAGTTTTGAATCAGACTCTGAAATCTCCTACGACAACGTGATCAACCTCGAGCCTGGCTCTTATTCAAGCATCGGCATGGCGAGCGTCGATGAACAGATCGCCTACTGGTCAGACAAGTTTCCGGATTTTGCCTCGTTTGTGGCTGAAATCTTCACCGAGTACATGGCCGAATACGAGCTGACTGCTTTCACCTTTACCGAAAATGTCGGGATTGCGCTGAGCACCACGATCGAAAATGCGACCGACGGCAGCGGCCGGGACGAAATTTACGGCAATGCGGTTTCCAACGTTCTGATTGGCAATGTAGGAGACGACGTGCTCGCCGGCATGGGCGGGCGGGACCGGCTCGAAGGCGGAGACGGCAACGACCATCTTTATGGCGACGGCGTATTCGTGATGCCAAGCCGTCTCGCGACCAAACCCGGCGAGCATGTGGCGCCCGAACCAGTTGATCCGGTCGAGCCAAAGCCTGAAGATTCACCGTCGGACACGACCGATGGAACGAGCGACAACGCGACTTCGAGTCCCGATGGTTCTGCCTCGCAGGAAGCTCTTCCTTGGAGGATTGCCTTTGTGGCCGCGAATGAGGCGGTTTCAGAGATCGAAAGCGTCCAGACGACAGACGATCCGTCCGAAGCATCGACGCCGCAATCGGCTGCAGCAGAAGATGCTGAGACAGATGCGGAAAGTGAGCCGGTCGAGCCTCCCCTGCCAGTGCCGGGATGGGGCTTCGACGATACATTGTTTGGCGGCGCGGGCGACGACCTGCTGATGGGCGGTTCGGGTCGCGACTTTCACTGGGGCGGGACCGGTGCGGACCTGTTCCGGTTCGCCGACGGAGATTTCGCGGGGGCGACGATCGCCCTGGCTGACGTCATCTCGGATTTCAGCGAGGCTGAAGGCGATCGCATCGATCTCAGCGCCATCGATGCCGTGGTCGGAATTGGCGACGATGCATTCAAATTTATCGGGACCGGCACATTCAGCGGCGGCGGCGGCGAACTGCGCATCGAAGTCGGCGACGACTACCTCATGCTCTTCGGCGAGACGACGGGCGACACGATCGCCGACTTCGCGATCCGGCTCGACGGCCTGACAACGCTTTCGGTCGGGGCAATTATCGTCTGACTCCCCTTGCGCGCTGCCGCGTTTTGTCGGACCATCCCGGCAGGCAATGAAACGCGACCGGAGAGATGCGCAAATGACGGCACAAACAATAGCGAACATGGGCGAGATCATGCAGCTCGCTTTCGTCCCGCAGGATTTCGATGCGACGGTAAATCACTGGCTCAAAATGGGCGCCGGCCCGTTCTTCGTCCTGCGCGGCAATCAGGCCGAATGGCACCAGGCCTATGGCGAGGACTGCCGACCGACACTCGACATCGCACTTGGCCAGTGGGGCGATATGCAGATCGAGGTGATCCGTCAGACCTCCCCCGAAAAGACCGTCTATTCCGACTGGTTCAATGCCAAGAAAGAGGGCGTTCACCACACCTGCATTGTCGTCGACGATCTCGACGAATTGAGGAAGCGTTGCGAGGACGCCGGGCACGAGATCGTCATCGAAGGCCGCTCGGGGACCAATCGCTGGCTCTATGCCGATACCGGCGGCGGACAAGGCACCTACCTTGAAGCGATCCAGTGCGATCCGGGCCTCAACGACATGCTCAAGGCAGCGCATCGCGACTGGGACGGCAGCGATCCGATCCGCGAAATCGTTCTCTAGGGCTTCACCCTAGCTCTCGCCCGCCTGCTTCTTGTTCGCTGCGGCCATGGCCTTGGCGTCCATGTGCCCGATCGAGCTGCCCGCGGTGAGATCGTTCTGCGCATGGGCAAAGTGGTGCATGTGATAGACCGCATCCATCGCCGCGCGCTTGCCGCGCAGGTCCTCGGCCTGATTGATCGCCTGCTTGGTGAGCCACAGACCCAGCCCTGACTTGGCGGCGAGCTTCTCGGCAATCGACGCGGCCTCGCTGCGCAGATCGTCGCGCGGCACGACGCGGTTGACCATGCCATAGTGATGCGCGGTCGCGGCGGGCATGCGCTCGCCCAGCATCAGGAACTCCATGGCAATGCGCGGCGGCAGCTCGAAGGGATGCGCCCAGTATTCCACCCCGGGAATGCCCATCATCAGCACCGGGTCCTGGAAGAAGGCATCGTCGGAAGCGACAATCAGGTCGCAGATCCAAGCGAGCATCAGACCGCCCGCAATGCAGCCGCCCTGCACCATGGCGATCGTCGGCTTGGCGCATTCGCGCCAACGGCGGCAGAAGCCGAGATAGGCCTCGTGCTCGCGGGTGTAGAGAAATTCGGCTGCGGGCTTATCGAGATGATCGGGGAACAGAAACCGGCGCTCCTGAGTGAGCGAGAGGTCACGGCCCGGCGTGCCGATATCGTGTCCGGCGGAGAAATGCTTCCCCTCGCCGCCCAAGACTATGACCTTGACCGCCGGATCGTCGACAGCGCGGCGGAAGGCGTCATCCAGCGCATAAAGCATCTGGGCATTCTGTGCGTTGAGGTAACGTGGGCGGTTGAGCATGATCCACGCCGTGGCGTCCTCCACGGTATAAGTCACTGGCTCGTCGGTCTCGTAAACCGGTTCTTCTGTCCGGACGGTGCTGGCCATTGTCGATATCTCCCGATGTTGGAACGGCGTGCCCGTTTTAGCCACTACGCGCAATCATCTGTGTGGTTGGCGGTAGGGTGGTCTGCGCCCCTGACTCGGCTTGCCCGTCATCGATTGCACAGATACCACTCGTTGAAACCGGAGAGGAACGAGCAATGACCGAATTGGTGGACTATAAAGGCAAGCGGGTCGTAGTGAGCGGCTGCTTTTCAGGCATGGGCGAAGCGACTGCGCGGATTCTGCTCGATCTCGGCGCGGAGGTCCATGGCTTCGACTACAAGGACTGCGCCCTGCCGCTCGCCTCGTTCAGCCGGGTCGACCTGCGCGACGAAGCTTCCATCGATGCGGCGGTCGCGAGCCTCTCGGGCGAGTTCGACGCGCTGTTCAATTGCGCGGGCCTGCCCGGCAACATGCCGGTGATGGACGTTATGAAGGTCAATTACCTCGCCGTACGCAAGGTCACGCAGGCCATCGCGCCGATGCTCAAGGACGGTTCCGGCGTCGCCTCGATCTCCTCAACGGCAGGCAATGGCTGGATGGAACGGATGGCGACGCACATGGAGCTCGCCGCCACACCCGATTTCGCCAGCGGCCTGAAATGGTGCGAGGAAAACGAGGACAAGATTTTCGAGTGCTACTCTTTTGGCAAGGAAGCCCTGATCGTCTGGACGTTCAAGGAAGCCGCGCACCTTATCAAGCGCGGCATCCGCCTCAATTGCATCCTGCCCGGCCCGACTCAGACGCCGATGATGCCCGAATTCGAAAAGGTTGCGCCAAAGGGCATGCTCGAAGCGACGACCCAACCGATCAACCGCTTTGCGACGCCCGAAGAACAGGCGCGCCCGCTGATCTTCCTCAACAGTCCGGCGGCATCCTACGTCAATGGCGTGGCTCTGCAGGTCGATGGCGGCTTCACCGGCGGCATCACTACCGGCCAGCTCGACATGAGCGAGATCGCGGCGGGCCTGGGCGGCGAGACGGTGCTTTAGAGCCCCGCCGCCGCTTGCGTCAGATTTCCCAAAGCTTGCCGGTGATCAGACGCGCATCGTCCGATGCAAGGAACTCGACGACGGCAGCGACATCGTGCGGACGCGTCGGTTCCTTGAGCAGGGTGCGGCTGACCACCTCGTCGATGGTCTCCTTTGGGAACAGCGACTCAAGGCCCTTTGTCAGCACCAGCGGCAGGATCAGCGCATTGCAGCGAATCCGGTGCGGCGCAAACTGCAGCGCCGCGTAACGGGTGAAGGCATTGATCGCGCCTTTCGACGGGCCATAGGCCGACATGGTCATCTGGCCCATCTGTCCGGCACCGGACGACGTATTGATGATTGAGCCTCCGTCGCCGCCCGCGATCATGTGCGGCACGACCGCGCGGGTGACTTCCATGGTGCCGCGCGCGTTCCCGGCAAAGGTTTCGTCCCACACGGCGCTGTCCATTTCGAGAATGCCTTGATCCTTCGGAAACACGTGCGGCGGGTTGTGGACCGCGTTGTTGTGCAGCACGTCGATCCGCCCGTACTCGTCCATCGTCGCCTGGGCCAAAGCCTCGATGCTGGCAGTATCGAGCAGGTCGAAACGCACTGCGATTGCTGTTCCACCGTCGTCGCGAATTCGGTCTGCCGTGGCTTCGGCGGTCTTCGTATTGATGTCGGCGACGACCACTGAGGCTCCGGCCCGACCTAGGCGCTCGCAAGTCGCCTCGCCGATGCCACTGCCGCCACCGGTGACGATTGCGACCTTGCCGTGAAGTTTGCCCTCGCTCATCGTCATATATCTCCTCTCTCGCTCCCAATCAGCCGTCGCCAGGGTCTAGCGGGATTGCTCGGCCCGCTCGGCTATGTCCGCACGCACCTGCTGCGCGAGGCCACAGGCGGAGGCCCAGCCGATCCTGCCTTCAGTGTCGTAGAGGTTGCAATGGCCAATACCGATCCCGTCGCTTGCTTCGTGCGAAATCGATTCGAAGCCGACCCACTCATCGCTCGGAAGCCGATCGAGATAAATGGTCAAATCGGAATTGATGAAGGCGTAACCGCGCCCGCCGCACGTGTTTGCAAGCGGACTCGCATAGTCTGCGGCAACTGTCACACGTGCGAACGCCGAGGGCGGCTCACCTTCGACAAGCTCGCGATTCTCGCGCATCCAGACCTGTCGCTGACGACCCGCCGTCTCCATACTGCCTTCGATCCAGCGCATTTCCCATAGGCCGAACATCGTATCCGAGGCGGCGACGCCTGGAGGCAGACTGTCAGGGTGCGGCAGCTTCGATGTTTCGCCAAACCAGGGATTCCCAGACGGATTTTCGCCACGGCGCAGGAACTGACAACTCGCCCGTCCAGCGGACCGGCCTTCCGAGATGATATCGGCGTCGACAACCCGGATGCGCCTGCTATCCCGAACAACTCGTGTCTCGACAGCCAAGGGAACCATGGGCGGAGCGCGATACATATCGACAGTGAGACGCACCGGCATGAAGTCAGGATCGCCGTGGACGCGCTCGATTTCGCTGCCCAGCAGGCCGGCGATCACACGTCCGTGCAGACCGGCATTGGCCCATGGGCCTCGAGCGCAAGGGTTCGGCACCAGCAGTTCGCCTTCCCGGCGGAAAAAGGGTTCGTCGGTTTGTTCCATGTGGCGGGTTCCTTCTGGACTCACCGCGCAATAGTCAACATGCTGAGTATCGATTGAGGAGGAGAGGCCATGGCCAGCTTTCAAGACGGCATTGACCAGCTACGCCACGAGTTCATCCCGGCGAGCGACTATGTAGCCAAAGACCTGCCCCAGCTTGAGCGCGAACGACTCTGGCCGAAGGTCTGGCAGGTTGCCTGCCGCGAGGAAGAGATCCCCAACATCGGCGATTTCGTGACCTACGAGATCGACAATGAATCGTTCCTCGTCGTGCGGGTGAGCGAGGACGAAATCCGAGCCTTTTACAACGTCTGTTCGCATCGCGGGCGGCGGCTCAAGACCGCATACAACGGCAACATCGCTGGCGGGATAATGTGCCGCTTTCACGCCTGGCGTTACGATCTCGAAGGCAAGGTCACCTACATTCCCAACGAGGAAGGCTGGGAGGGCTGCGACATGCCCGACCGCGATTCACTCAGCCTCATGCAGCCTCGCGTCGACACCTGGGGCGGTGCGGTCTGGCTGACCATGAACCCCGATTCGCCGCCGCTGCTGGAATATCTCTCGCCCGCCGCCGAGCGGCTCGATCCGTTCGACCTGCAGGACTGCCGGACGCTCTGGTACAAGGTGCTGCACATTCCGGCGAACTGGAAGATCGTCCTCGAGGCTTTCATCGAGGCCTATCATACCGAGGGTACCCACCCCCAACTCAACCGCTTCGGCATGAGCAGCGGCGCCGGCGATCTCGATCAGGGCATCCACTCGACCCACGGTTCCTTCACCACGGTGCCCTGCGACGATCTCGACCCGCGCCACAACTGGTATGAGCGCATGAAAAGCCTATCGGACGACCTCTATTCGATGTTCCTCGAACCGTGCATAGCCGCTTCCGAGCGGGTGCTGAGCCTGCCGGAGGATTCAACCGACGCGGACGTATTCGCGAACTACTGGAAGTGGCACCGCGAGGAAATCGAGGCGCGCGGCCAGAAATGGCCCGAGAACCTGACGCCCGCAGACATGGCGAGCACGGCCTGGCAGATCTTCCCCAACACCAATATCCTGCCCACGGTCGATGGCGGGCTTTGGTATCGTTTTCGTCCTAATCCGGACAACCCGGATCATTCGATCATGGACATCTGGGCGCTAGCGCGCTTCGCTCCCGGCGAGGAACCGCGACCCGCGCGGGAGGTCTATCCCACGCTCGAATCGTTCAAAGGCCAGTGCCCGTTCCTCGAACAAGACTTCGACAACCTGCTCGCCTTGCAGAAGGGCGTGCAGTCGCGGGTGTGGAAGGGCGTAAATCTCAACCCGCGCGAGGAAACAACAGTCTATCACTTCCACAAAGCCATGCGGCAGTATCTCGCCGAGGATTGACCCACAGGGAGCGAGCGCATGCGGACACTGATCGAAGGCTCTGCGCCAGGCGTTCGCATCGAGGTCCTGATCGAAGGAGAGGGACCTGACGTTGTGCTGCTGCCGTCAGCCGGTCGCGGAGCGGAGGACTTTGCGCTTCTTCAGCAAGCACTCGCAAAAGCCGGATACCGCTCGCTGGCGATCAACCCGCGCGGTGCGGGCAACAGCTCGAGGCCCCAGGCTGGCCTGACCTTTCGCGACGTCGCAGCCGACGTGGCGGCAGTCATCGACAAATTGGCCGGCGGCACCGCCCATGTGGTCGGTCATGCCCTGGGTAATACGGTCGCACGCGCAGTTGCCAGCTATCACCCCGACCGAGTCCGTACGGTTGCCGTGATGCCTGCCGGAGGACACAACACGTCAACCTATCCGCCCGATCCGGAAGTGATGCACCATTTCCCGCGCTGCCACGATGAGAGCCTGTCCGACGAAGATCGGCTGGAAAGCGTCAGGGTGGTATTCTTCGCGCCTGGCAACGATCCCAGCTCGTGGCTGGATGGCTGGTATCCCGACGCAAGCGCGATTGCAGCAGCGATGCAGCAATCCGATCCCGGCGAATGGGCTTTGGCTGGCAAGGCACCGATACTGATCGTCCATCCGCTTGAAGACGCGATGCTGCCGCGCGAGGCAGACCGCGAATTTGCCATGCAGCTTGGCGACAGAGCGCATTATGTCGAGCTGGCCCGATGTGGCCATGCCTTGCTGCCGGAACAGCCCGCCATGGTGGCCAATGTCCTTGTCGCTTTCTTTGAAGCGAATGCCTGACCGCTGAAAAACCGGTTGGCTCGACAGAATTATCTATATACGGCGGTATATAGATGCGAACATTCCTTTCCCTTCTGGCAACCCTCACCTTGGTCCTCGTCGGCGCTTGCTCAACGCAACGCGAGCGGGACGAAGGCCCGGTCGTGCTCGCTGCAGCAAGCCTTCAGGACGCACTGAGCGAAGCAGCGCTTGCATGGACCAATCAGGGCCATGCCGAGCCGGTGCTGTCCTTTGCCGCTACGCCCGCACTGGCACGCCAGATCGAGGCGGGCGCGCCCGCCGACCTGTTTCTCTCCGCCGACGAACAATGGATGGATTACCTGGCCGGTGGCGGCCACATAAAGGGGCAATCGCGGCGGGACCTGCTTGGCAACAGCCTGGTCCTTGTCGGGCCGGCAACTGACGGAAAGAAACAGGAGCGGCTCGACGCTCGCAAGCTCGTCGGCCTGCTCGGTCAGGGCCGCCTTGCCCTTGCCGATCCGCAGTCGGTGCCAGCCGGTCGCTATGCGCGTCAGGCGCTCGAAAGTCTGGGCGTCTGGGATGACGTGTCGGTCAAGGTAATCCCTGCCGAGAATGTGCGGCTGGCGCTGGAACTGGTTGCCCGCAAGGACGCGGCGCATGGTGTGGTCTACCTGACCGATGCGCAGGCGCAGCCTGAGGTGCAGGTATTGCACACCTTCGCCGCAGGGCACCACGCGCCGATCCGATATCCTGCGGCGCTGGTTTCGCAATCGGCCAATGCCGACGCGGAGGATTTCCTGGCCTTCCTGTCATCCAGCGAAACCTCGGCCATCTTCCGCAGACACGGCTTCACCGTGCCGGACGCCCGCTGATGCTGAGCCAAGCGGAATGGCTGATTGTCGTACTGTCGCTCAAGGTCAGTGTGGCAGCCACGGCGCTCACACTGCCCCTGGCATTCGCAATCGCCTGGGTGCTGGCGCGCAAGCAGTTTGCCGGAAAGGTGCTGTTCGACGCCGTCGTGCACCTGCCGCTGGTGCTGCCGCCGGTGGTGACCGGCTGGCTGCTACTGCTCGCCTTTGGCGCGCAGGGACCGATTGGGCGGATGCTCGACAGTCTGTTCGGGACTACGGTCATGTTCCGCTGGACCGGCGCGGCGATAGCCGCTGCCATCATGGCCCTGCCGCTCATGGTGCGCGCGATCCGTCTGTCGATTGAGGGCGTCGACCGCAAGCTGGAAAGCGCAGCGCGGACCCTAGGCGCGGGGCCGTGGCGCAGCTTCTTCGAGATCACCCTGCCCCTGAGTCTGCCCGGGGTGCTCGCCGCCATGGTGCTCGGCTTCGCGCGCTCGATCGGAGAGTTCGGCGCGACCATCACATTCGTCTCCAACATTCCCGGCGAAACGCGCACCCTGCCGTTGGCGATCTATACCGCCTTGCAGGTGCCCGGTGGCGAGACCATGGCAACGCGGCTGGCGATCATCTCGGTGGTGCTGTCGCTGATCGCGCTGGTCGCTTCAGAAGCACTGGCACGACGCGGAAATGCCGCGAGGACCGGCCATGTCCTTTGAGATCGATATCGTGGTCAGGCGTGGCGGCCGCCGCATCCACGGCAGCTTTGTCGCGCTAAACGGGCTTACCGCGCTGTTCGGCCCATCAGGCGCGGGCAAGACCAGCGTGCTCGATGCCGTCGCCGGGCTGGTGCAGCCCGAAAGCGGCCGGATCCTCGTCGAGGGCCGCACCCTATTTGACAGCGAAATCGGTATCGATCTCAAGCCCGAACAGCGCGCTTGCGGCTATGTATTCCAGGACAATCGTCTTTTTCCGCACCACAGCGTGATGGGCAACTTGCTCTATGGCTGGCGTCTGGTTCCGGAAGAGCGCCGCTGGATCGCGCCCGAAGAGGCCATCGCCTTCCTCGGTATCAGCCATCTGCTTGACCGGCGACCGGCAACACTATCGGGCGGCGAAGCGCAGCGGGTCGCGATCGGGCGCGCCCTGCTGAGCGGTCCGCGCTTTCTGTTGATGGACGAGCCGCTTGCCTCGGTCGATCTCGAACGCCGGGACGAAATCATCGCCCTGATCGAACGTATTCGCGACGAGTTGAAGGTGCCGATCCTATATGTCAGCCACGAGCGCAAGGAGGTCGAGCGGCTGGCCGACCAGATCGTCCCGATCCATCCGGGGGAAGAGGTCTAATCCCGCCGAAATACGGTCTGCCCCCGCACGATCGTTTCCATCACCTTGATGTCGACAATCTTCGCCGGGTCCGCCGTCAGCGGATCGGCATCGAGGATCACCAGGTCGGCTCGCTTGCCCGGCGTGATCGACCCTTTGCTGGCTTCCTCGGAGTATTGGTAAGCACCGCCCATGGTCATGGCATAAAGCGCCTCGTAAGGAGTTGCGCGCTGCTCGGGCCCAAGCACATGGCCGCTGCGCGTAGTGCGATTCACCGCAATCGAAATCAGCCGCAGGGCCATTGGCGGCACGACCGGCGCATCGTTGTGAATCGTGTAGGGCAGGTCGCGCCGGATCGCCGAACGGATCGGACTGATCCGGCTGGCGCGTTCCTCGCCGAAGATCTTGCGGTGCCAGTCCCCCCAGAAATAGGGATGCACGGCGTAGAAAGAGGGGATCAGTCCCAAGTCCTTGGCACGATCGAGCTGGTCTTCGCGCATCAGCTGGGCGTGGATGATGACGGTGCGGTGATCCGGCCTCGCCTCGCCAATCGCGCCTGCTGTCGCATCGACAAGCAGCTGGATCGCCTGATCGCCATTGGCATGGGCCAGCACCGGCACTTTCGCCGCAATGCACCGGCTCAGGTCGATCATGAACTGCTCGGGCTTGACCGTGGGATAGGCGACATAGTCCGCCCCCTTGCCGTCCGGCGGCAGGACATAGGGCTTTGACAGCCATGCCGTGCGGCCCTGCGGCGAGCCATCGAGGACAAATTTCGTACCGCCGATACGGAAGCCGCCTGTGTAATCCATGCTGACCGGCACCGAACAGCTTGCCTTTTCTTCGGCCGGCAAGTTGCCGTAGGCAGGGAACGCGACAAGATCGACGGGCAGCGCCTTGCCGGACTGGCTGACGTAGCCTTTTATCGCGGCAACATCGGCGGCATTGGCTGCGCCGTCCTGCACGGTCGTAAACCCTTCGCTGGCATAGCTGTCCAGCGCGGCGAGAATGCCGGGAATCGGAGTGGCAGGACCACGACTGTAGAATTGACCCAGCACCGTGTAGGCCGCCGTCTCTTCGAGCACGCCATTTGGCTCGTCCGAACCCGGCCTGCGGCGAATGTGCCCGCCCGGCGGGTCCTTGCTCGCCGCCGTAACTCCTGCCGCCGCCAGCGCGGCCGAATTGGCGACGCTGAGGTGGCCGGACACGTGCAGGATTGCGATCGGATGGTCGCTCGAAACGGCATCGAGATCGTCACGCGTGGGATGGCGGTTCTCGGCCAGCAGGCTGTCGTCATAACCATAACCCACCGCCCATTCGCCCGGCGGCAGTTGCTTGGCGGCGATATGATCCCGCAGATGTTGTTGCAGCGAAGCCATGTCCGTCACCGGACCGACCGGCGGCGAGGACAGGTTGGCATAGCCGCTCATCCGTCCGACCATGGTGACGTGGCTGTGCGTATCGATGAAGCCGGGAACCAGCGCCCGCTCTCCCAGCTCGACCACGCGCGTATCCGGCCCGCGCAGCTTCATCACCGAGGCACGCGATCCGGTCGCGGCAATGATTTCGCCTCTCACAGCGACCGCTTCCGGCTTCGAGCCGTCCATGGTGAGAATGTGCGCCCCGGCGATGATCGTGTCCGCCGGATTCGGTACTTGCTGCGCACCGGTGGTCGCGCAACCGGAGAGCATCGCAAGGCCCGCTGCGACAAACACCAGTCTTCCTCTTGTGAGCATCGCTCCAGCGTCCTCTCTTACCCTTGTCCCCCCTTTCCTAACGTGCTCTTTTCGAGATCGGAAGACTTCGCCGGTCTGGAAGGCGAGGCAGACAGGTGGAGAGTTTCAATGCAAGTTAGGCTGGACGGCAAAACTGCGTTCGTAAGCGGCGCAAGCTCGGGGATTGGCAGGCAGTGCGCCTACGATCTCGCCGAGGCAGGCGCCGACGTGGTCGTCCATGGCCGCGACGTCGAACGCACCGAGGAAACCGCCGCACGTGTGCGCGAGATCGGCGCCAAGGCGGTGGTCGCCATCGGCGATCTGGCCACCATCGAAGGCTGCGAGAGCGTCGCCAAGACGTCGCTCGACGGGTTCGGCAAGATCGACATTTGCGTCAACAACTGCGGCGTGTCGCTGCGGCAGGACAATCCGCGCTGGGACGAACTGGAACACAAGGACTGGATCGATTCGATCGAGGTCAATTTCCTTTCCAGCGTGCGCATGTCGCGGGCCTTCTATCCCGGCATGAAAGCGCAGAACTGGGGCCGGATCATCCACATCTCGACGCTCGGCGCGTGGATACCGGGCCTGCTGAGCGACTACACCACACCCAAGGCGGCGCTTAACAAGCTCACCATCGACATGTCGAAGCAGTGCGGACAGGACGGCGTGACCGTCAACGCGATCCTGCCGGGCACGATCGTGACCAGCGCCATCGAGCGCTATATGGACGTGCTCAACGAACAGCTCGGCTGGAACACCGACGCCTGGGACGAACGCGTGAAGCGCTATGTCTCCGAGGTCTATCCGCAGCCGATCCAGCGGCTGGGAGTGGGACATGACATTGGCGGGCTGGTCACCTTCCTCGCGAGTGACCACGCCGGTTATATCACCGGTGCGCTCATCAAGGTGGACGGGGGATCGAGCCCGTCGGTTTAGTCAGCGGGGTCAGGGAACCAAGGTAGGTGCATTGAGTAAAGTTGATCTTTGTATTGAAAACCCGAGGCTAAAGCGCTCCCGCACCCGTTCGATCATCGGTGCGACCCATGAAGGAGCGAATGGCGAGACGATAACCTTCTCAATCAATACCTCGATGTCGCAAGTGAAGGACATACCTGGTCGCACGGGTAGAGGGTCGCTGACTATGTCGTCGAAGCGCATTGTCTCGTCATTCCAGGCAAAGTTTGTGAGCGGGTCGTGCAACTCGCCGGTATTCCAATGTACTAAGCGGACCTCTTGCTCTTATCTGTAACTTGAAATCTTGCGTAAGACGGTATCGAAAGCGTTTGATTCCCCAATCTGAAATGATGATGGGTCACGATACTGGACGGCCCCGAGGTATAGATTTTCACTATTTTCCGATAGGGCTGTCTCAATCCTTGCGCCGTTCGTGACAATCGCAACCCCAGCGCCCGGCGAACCATATATCTTCCACATCGAGACTGACTCGTGGTCAGCAGCATGCCAGCAGCTGATATAATAGTTGCGTCGCCCGTACTGCGTCAAAATGCAGCGCTGCTCCTCGCCCATAAACCAACTCTTGAAGGCTGCGTACGGTGTGCCATCTGTTCCCCGGCGGGACATCTCCAGAATCTGAGCACGTAGTTGCGCCGGTACTTCCTCAATTGTCTTCCACATACGATGAGGAAATTGGAGTGCTCCGGGCGTGCCTTCATAAGGGTCGCCTGCAGCTAAAATTTCAGCATTCGTAAGCCAAAGCATCCCCGAAGAAATGAGATCGATAAACTTCGACAAATCGGTGTAGCGCCACAACCGGGTTGTTAACGCGGGACGGTCGAAACTGGGATGCTCGCCTAACGGCAATCGCTGCTCCTCAGGTGTCGTTTGGTTGTGATGCCGAACGCCGTTGCTGCATTTTGACAAACTTATGGTCTTTTCGCCAACAACCGTCGCCTTCAAACTGCGAGGTCGCTTGCAGGGGTCTCGCCCCAACCATCCCTACAACCCGAACCTCTCCGTATAGAAGCGGAACTCCTCGCTTACCCCGGCGGGATCGAGGCCGAAGAACTCCGGCCGCGCGTCGTGCTTGCCCTTGGGGTGCTCCTCCTGCCATGCGGCGATGCGGGCATCCATCTCCGGCGGATAGGGCCAGCCGAATTTCGCATATAGCTCGCGTACCTGCTTTGAAGGATCGACGATCTGCACGCGGTGGTAGACGTCGTGGAAGCGGTCCTCGCCAAGCCGTTCACGCGCATCGAGCGCACGCTGAAGGCCCACGGTCCAGTAGGCGCGATGTTCGTGGCCAAGGTATTCGGGGTTCGGATTGTCCACGAAGGCGCGGCGGAAATGGTAGATCAGCGAGCATACGGATGACAGCGAGCGCAATGGCTCGCGGTGCGTCCAGACGAAATTGGCGTCGGGAAAGACCTTGAGCAGCGGCTCGATGTCGTAGGTGTGAACCGGTGTCTTGAGATACCAGCGTTTGGGCGGGCAGCGCCATTGCAGCAGCTTGAGCACGCGCCTGTGATATTCGTAGGCGCGCACCATGTAGGGTTCGTAATCGGGCGAAATGGTCCGAGCGTTGAAGCTCGGCACATGGACGAACAGTTCGAACGAGGGGCCGGACGAGAACGCCTCCATCAGCACGTGGGCGCATTCCTGCGATTTCTCGACGCCGCGCGGCAGCATTTCGGTCGCTTCGGGAACCAGCGTCTGGAAGCCCTCCTCGCCAGCCGCCGAAATGGCGATACGCGGATCGGACAGCTCGGTCGCCTTTTCGGGCGGCGGGCAATGCCGCTCCTGCTCCCACACGCGCAGGATGCGGGTCGCCGGATCGAGCCCCATCATGTGGCTGAGCGCGGTGCTGCCGGTGCGCGGCAGGCCGATGCCGAACAGCGGCGTGACGATCTCTTCCTCGTCGATCTCGGGATGGCGCTTGTACCAGTCATGGACTTCGAGCTGGTTGATCAGGTGCGCGATCAGCATTTCGGGCACCGCACCCGCACCGAACTCGGTCAGTTCGCTCTCCTCGTTGATCGCATCGACCAGCCAATGCATAGGTTCGAGATACCAGTCGTCGCCCCAGTCAGTCAGGCCGGTGCGGTCCTTCGCGGCACTCATCAGCGCATTGGCATCGATCATCGGTCTTGCTCTCCCGTTCAGTCTGCGTGGTATCGATCGATAAATGGTCCGTAGGCATCGGCAAAGCGCACTTTGCATGGCCCGGTGATAGAGCGGCGCTTGGTGGGATCGGCCAGGAATCCGCCATGCGCGCCGACAACGTCGACTTCCTCGAACTTCGCCTCGATCCCCAGCTGCGCGGCAGCGATCTCGCACCATTCGCGGCTCGAAACCTCGTCGTCGCCCGCCCAATTGGTGACGAGCGCGGGAGTGCCTGCCTCGCCGATCATCGCTTCGAGCTGGTCGCAAATGTCGTCGACATGGATCAGCGTCTGCGGCTGCGGCCCGTTGACGAGAATGTTCGGCTCGCCGCGCTTCACCCGCTCGACGTCGAGCGAAGGCCCGAGGCGCGGCGTGCCCCAGGGCATGAACAGCCGGGCGATGGTCGTGGGCAGGTTGAACATGCGCGCGCAGGACCCTGCCACGGCTTCGGTGATCAGCTTGGACACCGGGCTTGCCGGCGACCAGTATGCCTTGGCTCCGCCCAGGGGATCGGTCTCGGTATAGCGGTGCCAAGTATCCGGATTGGGCGCATAGATCGTACCCGCCGAGATCAGCAGCGCGGCCTTGGCCTTGCGGCAATGCTGCCACAGGAAGCCCGGCCCGTCGGCATTGGCGCGATAGGCCAGCTCGAACTGGTCGGGCCGGTTGGGCACGCGCGCAAAGGCGCCATGGATGACATAGGTGAAATCGTCGGGGAGCGCCGAGAGATCGCCCGAGCCTAGATCGACCGCGCAGGTTGTGATCCCCGCCGCCTCGATTTCCTCGCGTGGCGTCAGCTCGGTGATGCGGATTTCGCGGCCTTCGCGCGTTGGATCGTTCGCGGGCAGGAAGCGCGCCGCGCCCCATACCTCGTTGTCTTTCGCCAGATACTCGGCGATGGGCCGCGCAACGCCCCCGGTCACACCGGTGACAAGGATCTTCTCGCCTGAAATCATTGTCTCGCCCTCACCAGCCCTGCACCACGGGGAGCACCTCGTCGGCGAAGCGCCGAAGATCGTCGTAGGCCTCGGTGCGGATCGGGATGCCGGCAGCAGGGCCTGAATGGACGATATCGGTCAGCGGCATCGTGTCGGCAAATTGCTTCAGCGTATCGATCACCGTGCCAGCCGTGCCGATCAGTTCGTTGTCGCGGTAGAGATCGCCCGCCTCGTTATCGAGACCGTAGGTCAGTTCCTCGTCGCCCATCCCGGCCCGCACTTCTGAATAGAAGCGCCAGCGCCGCTGGTATTTGTCGCGGTTGCGGGCCCAGACCGCGTCCGGGTCCTCGTCGGTGACGGTGATCGACCACGGGTTGGAAATGCGCGCGCCTTCGCGCGGCAGGCCTGCCTGTTCGCGGCCTCGGAAATAGGCAGCATGGACTTCGGGATCGACCGAGGCGGCATGCAGGTGAGCGCCATGGCGCCCGGCCCGCTCGGCCGCAGGCGCGGAAGTCGCCGCCACCCACAGCGGCGGGTGCGGCTGCTGGAAGGGTTCGGGCCAGACCCCGACGTCATCCAGATTGTAATACTTGCCGTGGAACGTGAAGGGCCGCTCGGTCCAGCCCTTCTTCAGCACGGTCATGCCTTCTTCCATGCGCGATGGCCGCGTCTTGGGCGAGTATCCCCGCACAGGTATTCCGCCGGATTGTGTCCAGCCCCAACGCAAACGTCGAGCCGCCCGCCCGACAACTGGTCGAGCACCGCGGTTTCCTGCGCCAATTGCGCGGCGTGATGCAGCGGCAGGATATAGGTGTAGGAGCCGAGCCGCGCGCGGCTGGTCCGCTCGATCAACGCGGAAAGGAACACCGGCACCGACGGCGAGTAACCATCCGGCTGGAAGAAATGCTCCTGCACCATCAGGCAGTCGAAGCCCATCTTCTCGGCCTCGGTCATCAGCCACAGCCGATCCTCGAAGAACTGCCCCCAAGGCTCGCCGTCCGGGTTGCGGAAGTCCATGGTGAAGGCGACCTGCATGACATTCTCTCCTTGCAGGCCGAACCTTGCGCAATGGCCCTGGACTAGCAAGGGAGGACCGGACGAACGGCCCTCCCTCGGTATTCTCAGAAGCGGTATTCGACCTGCACGCCATAGGTGCGCGGTGCCGCCCAGTGCACGCCATCGGCAACGGCCTGGATGAACGCACCGCTATAGACCGCCTTGTTGGTGAGGTTCTTGCCGTAGATCGAGACCGTGAGGCCGCTGTCATCCGGTGTCCAGGCAGCGCGGGCATCGATCTTGGCAAAGGCCGGCTGTTTGATGCGGCCATCGAGCGTGTAGGTAACCGCGCTCGAGTAGTAGAGCGATCCCGTCAGATCGAGCATGCCGCCGCCGACCGGGATGTGCCCGTTCGCCGTCACCGTTGCGGTGAACTCCGGCGCGCGAATCATCCGCTGGCCGCTGGCGTCAAACGCAACCGCATCGTTGTTGCCCGCATTGGTCGGGATGGGTCCGTTGACACCGCAAGGCGTTTCAAAGTCGGTGCAGGGAACCACGACCGCGGTATTTTCGAACTTCTTGTACTTCGCATCGACGTAGGCACCTGCCAGCCGCACATCGAACATGTCGGAGAAGCGGATAGAGGCATCGACCTCAAAGCCGTTGACGCGGGCCGAGTCGGCGTTGGCGAGGATCGAAAGCGGCACGGCCTGGCCCGGCAAGACCAGGATAAACGTGGTCTGCATGTCGGAGTAATCGTAGTGGAAGGCGGCCACATCGAGCGTCACCATGCTGCCGAGTCGTCCCTTGAAGCCCACTTCGTAGGACTTGATCTTTTCGGGATCGACGACATCGACGCCGAAGATGTTGTTGCTGTTCCAGACCCCGCTCTTGAAGCCCTGGCTGTAAGTGAAATAGACATTGCTCGTCGGCGTCACCTCGTAGCGGATCGAGGCGCGCGGCGTTACGCTATCCCAGCTCTTCGAACCAACCGGCGCGAAGGGCGGCTTCGGTGCCGCGAAGTCGGCGAAGACCGCTCCGCCCGCCAAGGAACGTTTCTCCCAGCTGTAGCGCAGGCCGCCGATCAGGGTGAGCCGGTCAGTTACGTCGAAATAGATCTCGCCGAAGCCGGCAAATGTCTTCACTTTCTGGGTCGACCAGATCGAAATGTCGGTAGCGACGCCCGGCGCATCCACGCCAAGCTGGTTCCAGCCGCCTTTGCCATCGGCGAAATATGCGCCGAGGGTGAAGTTGACATTGCCGTCCAGGTCAGAGGTAAAGTTCACTTCCTGGCTGAAATACCTGTCGAAGGAATGCGGCCGGTAATTGATGCCCAGGCCGTTAGCGGCATAGGCGAGGTCGGCATCGAGCACGTTGGACATGTCGCGCGTCAGGTAGCCGGTTAGCGAGGTCAGCGTTCCGGCATCCAGCGAGAGTTCGATCCGCGCCGACAGATCCACGCTCTTGTTCTTCTGCGGCCGCGAATCGTTGCTTACAGCAACCTCATACGGCCTGGACGGAATGACAACGTTTGTGTCCAGAACACGCGTGATCGTGTTGCCATTGAGCGGCGTGCCATAGATCGCAAATGTTTCTGACCGTTTCCCGTAAGCGCCGGACAAGAGAATTTCGAGATTGTCCGTCGGATTGATCCGCAGCTTACCCCGGATCTGCCAGGCTTCATCACCTTCCAGATCGTCGTTTGGCCCGATGTTCTTATAATAGGTGTCGTTGCGGTGATAATAGCCGGAGAGGCTGAGCGCGGCCGTGTCGGTGGACAACGGGACGCTTACCCACCCCTTGAGAAACAGATCATCGAACCTGCCATAGCTCGCCGAGATCATGCCCTCGGTGTCGTAACTCGGCTTTCTGGTGTGGACCAGGATTGCACCACCAGTGGCATTGCGCCCGAACAGGGTTCCTTGCGGTCCCTTGAGCACTTCGACCCGCTCGACATCGGGCAGGTCGAAAGTGCCCGCCGTGGTCGACGGCATGTAGATCCCGTCGACATAGATGGCGACGTTGTTATCCATCGCCGGGCCCGTCACTGTCGCGCTGATGCCGCGTAGCGCGGGCGCGGTGAAGTTGCCCTGCCGATCGAGCTTGAGCGATGGCGTGAGTTGCTCGAGGCCGACGGTGTCGGTGATATTGGCCTTTGCCAGGCTTTCCGATGTCAGGGTCGTCAGCGAGATCGGGACATCGCGTGACAATTCCGAACGGCGCTGCGCCGTGACGACGATATCGCCATAGCCTGGCTCTTCGGCGGCATCTTCCGCGGATTGTGCGAATGCCGGGACGCCGTGGGCCAGCATCATACAGCTTGTGGCGAGCAGGAGTCCTCTGAAGATCGTTGCGATTTTCATGTTTCTCTCCCCTGATTGTGCGTCGCACCTGCTGATCGCCAATCTGGTGCGAGGCTATGCCATAAAAGACACATCGTCAAAAGCTTTGTGAAGTGTTTGCTTCATATAAATTGACCGCGAGGTCCTATGCCTCTAGCCTGATCGCACATCCGATTTGAACACATTGTCGGAGATCAAGGGAGAGAACCTGGAAAATGGCGGAAAACCTCATCGCCGGACTGCTCACACCGTTCCATTCGGCCAACCTGGACCTAGCCAATCGCGTGGTCATGGCGCCGATGACCCGCTATTTTTCGCCAAATCGCGTGCCCGGTGACGACGTCGTCGCATACTATGCGAGGCGCGCCCAACACGGCGTCGGCTTGATCATCACCGAGGGGGCCTTCATCCCTCACCCCGCGGCAGGATTCTCCGAAACCATACCCGCACTCTTCGGTGAGGAGACGATGGCGGGATGGAGAAACGTAACTGAGGCGGTCCACGGCCATGGCGGCAAGATCGCCGCGCAGCTCTGGCACATCGGCTCGCAATTCCTGCCCGGCGGCTCGGAGGGGCACGAGGACGAACATGTCAGCGCCTCCGGCCTCGCCGGACCGGACACGACATTGGGCAGGGCACTCTCGCTCGCAGAGATCGACGGGATGATCGACGCCTATGCAACCGCTGCCGAAAACTCGAAGAACGCAGGCTTCGACGGCATAGAACTGCACGCCGCACATGGCTACCTGATCGACGGCTTTTTCTGGGCGGGCAGCAACGAGCGCACCGACGCTTACGGCGGATCTTTGGTGGCGCGTACCAAATTCGGCGCGGACGTGGTGCGCGAATGCCGCGCGCGCTGCGAGCCGGACTTCCCGATCATCATGCGCTATTCGCAGTGGAAGAACTTCGACTACAATGCACGGCTGGCGGAGACGCCGCAAGAGCTGGAGGAATTCCTTGCGCCGCTCGTCGATGCCGGGGTCGACATTTTCGACTGCTCGACCCGGCGCTTCTGGGAACCGGCCTTTGCCGAAAGCGACTTGGGTCTGGCAGGCTGGACGAAGAAGCTGTCAGGCAAGCCAACCATCGCCGTCGGCTCGGTCGGTTTGACCACCGACCTGTTCGGCAGCCTGGGCGATCAGCGCGCTCACGTCGCATCGAATATCGCGCAGCTCATGGAAATGTTCGATCGCGGGGACTTCGATCTCGTCGCCATCGGCCGCATGCTCATCACCCATCCCGACTGGATTGCCAAAGTCAGCCGGGGCGAGCACGACAGCCTTGCACCATTCAGCAAGGACCAGCTCGAAACGCTGTACTGACAGGAGAGGACAGGGTCATGGCCGAAAACGTCATCATGGGAAATCTGGAGCAGCGGCCCAGCTTTTCGGTCGGGAGCGACCGCGGTCCGGTCGATCCGGCGCATCCCCTGCCCAACCATCCCGATGGCCTCACCGTCGATCTGATCAACCGGATCGTCTCGGAATGGAATCCGGGCACCACTGTCACCGGCGTCGAACTGGTCGAGGCCAAGGGCCTCGCGCAGCAGGTCTCGACTGCCGGGCGAGCGCGGCTGCGGCTCACCTATGGCCCCGGTTCGGCAGACTTGCCCCGCGACGTTGTCGTCAAGATGGTGATCGACCAGCCGGGCGTGGACAGCGCGCTCTACGAAACCGAGGTGCAGATCTATCGCGACGTGCTTCCCGGGCTCGGCATCCCGCAGATCACCTTCCTTGGCGCGGCCTATGAAGGCGAGAGCGAACGCTTCGTGCTGCTGCTCGAGGATCTCACGGCAAGAAAGCCGTTCTTTCCGCTATCGACCCTGACCCCGCTGACGCCGGACCGGGTCGCCGGTCAGCTCTCGATCCTTGCCAAGCTCCATGCCCGCTACTGGAACAGCCCGGATCTCGATACGATGAATGACTGGCTCGGCACGCTGCTGAAGGGCCGCCAGTTCGATTTCCTCAATGCGATCTGCGTTCCCGCCATCACCCAGATGGCCGAAGAAAGCACCTACCGCGCCGATCTCATCGCGCGCACCGGCTGGACCCCGGAGCAGCTGTGGAACGGGGTCATGTCGACCCACGCCTATCACGCGAAGGTCCAGCCGAGCACGCTCGTCCACGGCGACACCGGCGCGCACAACACCTACCATTTGGCGGATGGCGAATTCGGTTTCTACGACTGGCAATTGTCCGCATCGGGGTGCTGGGCGCACGACGTGCATTACAATATCATCGAATCGCTCTCGATCGCGGATCGCAAGGCCAACGAAAGAGCCCTGGTCCAGCATTACATCGACGAACTGGCGAGCAATGGCGTCACAGACGCGCCCGACATCGATACGGCCATGCAGACCTACGGCCGCGCGATCATCTGGGGCTTCACCGTCGGCTGGCTGCTCTGCCCTGAACGGAACTACGACATGAAGATCATCATCACCAACCTCGAGCGGCTCTACAGCGCGATGCAGGACAACGACACACTGGCGCTGGTCGAACAGGGCCAGCGGGATTTGTAAGCCAATCGAGGCTTGGCATCAGGCGCCAAATAGTTAGACGATAGCCTTTCGAATCAGGAGAGGCTGCCATGAACAACGAACTGTGCCGGATGACCGGAGCGGAATTCCCGCTGTTCGCCTTTAGTCATTGCCGCGACGTGGTTGCCGCCGTCAGCCGCGCGGGCGGCTTCGGCGTGCTCGGCTGCGCCTCGTTCGGCGCGCACGAGATCGAGGCCGAACTGGCCTGGATCGACGACCATGTCGACGGCAAACCCTATGGCGTCGATATCCTGTTTCCTGCCACGCAGAAGGCCTCCACGGGCATGACGATGGACGATTTCGTCGCCCAGATTCCCGACGAGCACGTCGATTTCGTGGTCGAAGTCCTGAAGCGACACGATGTAAAAATCGCGCGCGACGAAGTGATCCGCGACCGGCTGCCGCCGACGGCTCCCGACGAGGCCGAGCGCACGCTCGACATCGTCTTCAACCATCCGATCAAGCTCATCGCCAACGCGCTGGGCGTCGCCCCGCCGCAGATGATCGAGCGCGCCAAGGCAGCGGGCGTTCCCGTCGCCGCGCTGGTCGGCAAGAAGGAGCATGCGATCAAGCAGGCCAAGGCGGGCGTCGACATCATCGTGGCACAGGGCACAGAGGCGGGCGGTCATTGCGGCGAAATTTCAACGCTGGTGCTAACCGCCGAAGTGATCCGCGCAGTCAAGGACCATGGCGCGCCGCCGGTCATGGCGGCGGGCGGCATCGTCACCGGCGAGCAGATGGCAGGTCTGATGGCCATGGGTGCGCAGGGCGTCTGGACCGGCACGGTCTGGCTCGCCACTTCGGACGCTGAGACCAGCCCGGCGATCCGCGACAAGATGCTCGCATCGACAGCCAGCGACACCGTGCGTTCGCTCGCACGCACCGGCAAGCCATGCCGTCAGTTGAGGGCGGGCTGGAACGAAGCATGGGACGATCCGAGTTCGCCCGGAGCGCTACCCTTTCCGCTCCAGCCGTTGATTACCGTGCCTGCGCTCAACAAAAGCTTCCGTGTGGCCGAAACGGGCCACGAAGGCGCGCAGCGGCTCGTTACTTACGAGTCAGGGCAGGGCGTCGGCCTGATCGACGAAGTGCTCTCGGCAACTGCCGTCGTGCAGCAGTTCAAGGAAGATTTCGCGGCGGCCTTCGAGCAATTCGTCGGCACGGTTACGGGAGACTGAACGCCCCGCGCCCGACGATCTGCGGCAGGTCGAGGAATGTACTGATCCCCGGTTTCGCCGCGCAAACCGGCGCGATCGCGTGGACGCCATGCATCGCAGTGGCAAGGCACGCCTGATCGTTGGCGTCTTCGCCTTGGAAGGCGATCTCGCAGGCGAGCTTCATCGACGGCGTGCCTTCAATCGTGACATGCCAGCCGCGCCCCTGTGGCCATTCAGGGGCGATGTCGTCGCCCATGCGCGTGACATGCTCCACGGTCATCGCCTTGCGTCCATTGATGACCGCACTGAAGCGATAGCGCTTTCCTGCCGTTGTGCCCGCTGCAATCGTTACGCCGCCAGCAACGCGCTCGCTTGGCGCCTCGGCGACCTCGCATTCGTAAATCACGTCCTCAATGGTCGCGCCGAGCGCATCGGCAACCATGAGCAGCGGCGCGCCGAAAGCGCCTGCCATGGTGATTGGAAGCGAGGTCGGCGGCACCGGCTCGGGCGCAGCGCCGAAGCCCATCGACGCCATCATCTCGGCCGAAGGATAGGTCGAATAGTCCATGATTTCCTGCACCAGCAGGTGATCGATCCGCCGAAGCACACCCGAGATCGCCATCGGCAGAACCTCGCTGGCCCAGCCTGGTTCGATCCCGGTGGCATGGAACGAGACGCCGCCCTGGCGGCAAGCCTCTTCGAGCCGCGCCTCGACGTCCTCCCCGCAAGCCTTTGGATAGATCAGCTCGGTCAGCGCGGTCGAGACGACGTTCTTGCCCGAAGCGAGCAAGCGACAGACATCGTCCAGCACTTGGTCGCGCTTGCCCTCACCCTTGGCCATGTAGAGCACGCAGTCGGCCTGCATGGCAATAATCGCCTCGGGATCGGTGGTGATGGCAACGCCCGAAGCAGCTGCGCCGCAGTGCTCCCCAGCGTCCTTCCCGTCCTTGGCCGGATCGTAGGCCAGTGCACCGACCAGTTCGAGATGCGGCAGGTCGATGACTGCCTTCATCGCGTGCGCGCCGACCGTGCCGGTCGCCCACTGGATAACCTTGAGATTTCCCATCGTCCCGCTCCCTGATTCTCGAATCAGTTAGACAATAGGGAGATGTGTCCTCGCGGACAACGCGCCGGAGCGATCACCACTCGCCGACGTTGGGCATGGACTTCCAGGGTTCGGCGGGTTCGAGTGGCGTGCCGTCCTGCAGGAGCTCTACCGAAATGCCGTCGGGCGAACGCACGAAGGCCATGTAACCGTCGCGCGGGGGCCGCAGGATGGTGACGCCCTTGTCCATCAGGTCCTGACACTTCTCGTAGAGATTATCGACCTTGTAGGCCAGGTGGCCGAAGTTGCGCCCGCCACCATAGACCTCCGGCTCGCTGCCATCCTCGGGAGGCCAGTTGTAAGTCAATTCGACCTGCGCTTCTTCCTGACCTTCGGGTGCAAGGAAGGCGAGCGTGAACCGCCCGGCGGGCACTTCGTGCCGGGCCACTTCCTTGAGGCCGAGCTTGTCGCGGAAAAATTCGACCGACTTTTCAAGGTCATGCACGCGCAGCATGGTGTGAAGGTATTTCATGGCAATCCAGCTCCTTTGCTAAGGACCCTAAAGCACCTTGCCGGGATTGAGAATGCCGTTTGGGTCGAGCGTCGATTTCAGAGTCCGCATCAGTGCCACTTCGGCCTCATTGCGTGTCACCGAAAGGTAATCGCGCTTTTCGATGCCGATGCCGTGTTCGGCCGACACCGACCCGCCCAGCGCGCGGAGCGGTTCGTAAATCAATTCGTTGAGACGCGCCTTGGTCGCCTTCTCGCGATCCGGCACGCCCGCGATCAGGTGCAGGTTGCCGTCGCCCATGTGACCAAACACGGTCAGGGTCGCCTTGTCCGGCCACTCGGCCTCCATGGCGGCGCGAACCTCGTTCACATATCCTTCCATGTGGCCGATGCGCAGGGACACGTCGTAATTGTAGATAGGCCAGTTGCGTGAGGTCTGGCCGACATCGTCGCGCAATTCCCACATGGCATTGCGCTCGGCCTGCGACTTGGCGAGGGCAGCATCGGCTATGAGGCCCTGCTCCATCGCCTCCATCAGCACCTCCTCGAACCGGGCGCTGTCCGCTTCCTGATCCAGGCCTTGCTGCTCGACAAGCACATAGAGCGGCCAGTCGTCCTGCAAGGGCGAGCGGCCCAGAGCCGGGGGGCTGGTGACGAGATCGACGTATTCCTTCCACATCACCTCGAAGGCCGACAGGTTTCCCGCCAGCCCCCTGTCGAGATGGCGCAGCAGGCGCGGCAGACAATCGAAACTGTCGATCCCGATCCAGGCGGTGTCCTGGCTGTGCGGCAACTGGCGCAAGCGCAGCACGCAGCGCGTCACGACACCCAATGTGCCTTCCGAGCCGATGAACAGCTGCTTGAGATCGTAACCGGCGTTGTTTTTGATGAGATGATTCATCGAAGACACGACGGTGCCATCGGCCAGCACGGCTTCGAGGCCCAGCACCGAATCGCGCATCATGCCGTAGCGCACGACGCGATTGCCACCGGCGTTGGTAGAGATCACGCCGCCCAGCATCGCCGAACCGCGTGCGCCAAGATCGAGCGGCAGCAGCAGATCGTGCTCTTCCGCTGCGTCGCAGGCATTCTGGAGAATGCACCCCACCTCTGCCGTGAGCGTCTTGCCGACCGGATCTACTTCCTCGATCTTGTCCATGCGTTCGAGCGACAGCGCGAACATGCCGTCCGCGAAGATGCCGTGGACGAGACCGGTCTTGCCGCCCCACGGCGTTACCGGCTGGCGCGCTTCGTTGCACAGGCGGAGCACCGCGGAAACTTCAAGTGTAGTTGAGGGCCGAATGACGGCGAGCGGGGAGCCCACCCGAGACCAGCCACTGACCGCCTTTTCCTGCGCGGCTTCGCCGGTGAGCACGCCGCCAGGGCCAAGCTCACGCTCGAGCGACTGGATCAGCGCATCGCTCACACCAACACCGCCTCGATCAGCAGCGGGCCCTTGTTTGCCATGGCGGCCTCGATCGCTTCGGAGAATTCCTCGATTGTCTCGGCCCGGGCGGCAGGAACCCCGAACCCGTTGGCGAGCGAGACCCAGTCGACATAGGGATTGGTGAGATCGAACATGGCGTTTGTCTTCGGCCCCGGCCGCTCTACGCCGACCCGCATCATCTCGACACTGAGGATCTTGTACTCGCGATTCGCGAACACCACGGTCACGATGTCGAGTTGCTCGCGCGCCATGGTCCACAGCGCCTGCGGCATATAGAGCCCCGCGCCGTCGCCGGTCATGCACACGACCTTGCGGTCGGGCGCTGCAACGGCCGCGCCGACTGCCAAGGGCAGCCCCTGCCCGATCGACCCGCCGGTCAGGGCCATGTGAACATGGCGGTTTGCGGCGGCAAGCGCGGCCAGCACCGGGCCGCTGGAAGTCGCGCCATCGTCGGAAATGACGGCGTGTTCGGGCAGCACCCGCGCCAGCGCCTGTCCCAGCGTGAAGGCGTTGAACTTGTCGGTGGGCGCTTCGGGCAAGGCCAGTTCGGTTACCGCATCCGGTTCGTTTGCACCCAGTGCTTCGGCCAGCGCGGCAAGTGCCTGCGCACCATCCTCATGCGGCTGGGCGAGGTAATGAATGCGGCACCCGTCGGGCAGGCACCAGCTTGGCTTGCCCGGATAGGCGAAGAAGCCGACCGGCGGCTGGCTGCCGACTAGGACGATAGAATCCAGCTCCGACAGGAAATCGGTCAGCATCTCGGCAAAATAGGGCAGGCGCTCGACCGCAACCACGCCCGCGCCGCGTTCGATCCGTGGCACGAAGGTGTCGCACAGCAGCTGCGCGCCGGTCTCCTTGCGGATGCGCCCGGCAATCTCGAGGCCTTCCGCCGACAGCACTGCATGGCCGCGCAGCAGCACCGCGCTCTTGCCTCCGTTGGTCAGCAGCTCCTGCGCCAGCGTTACAGCCTCGTCGCTGACCTTGGCCGGTTCGGCAGCCGGCAGCGCTGGCGCAACAACATCAGCCTCGCCCCACGCGGTATCTGCCGGCAGGATCAGCGTCGCAATCCGGCCCGGCGCTTCGCGTGCGGCCTGCACCGCACGCGCCGCATCGCCGCCGATCGTCCGCGAGGACGTGCCAGAATGGACCCAGTGCGAAAACGGCCTCGCGATCCCTTCGACATCCGAGGCGAGCGGCGCATCGTATTGCTGGTGATAGGTCGCATGATCGCCCACCACATTGACAATGGGCGATCCGGCTCGGCGCGCATTGTGAAGGTTCGATGCCCCATTGGCGAGGCCGGCACCAAGATGAAGCAGCGTCGCGGCGGGCCGGCCTGTCATGCGCGCGAAGCCGTCCGCCGCCCCCGTCGCCACGCCTTCGAACAGGCACAGCACGGCGCGCAGTTCCGGCGCGGAATCCAAAGCGCCAACGAAATGCATCTCGGACGTTCCAGGATTGGCGAAGCAGGTGTCGATACCCGATGCGACTAGGCTTTTTACGAGTGATTGTGCGCCGTTCATCGTCATGTCGTCGTTCCAGTCCAATCCTGCGGGCAGTGCCTGTCACAAGCGCGTTAGGCAAGTCTTGGCGTTTTGGAGCTAGAGCATCGCGCGACAGAGTGGGAACCGGTTTTTTGCGACGAGCGATGCGGTAAAAGCATCCTGCGCGGCATTGCGGGAAACCCATGTGCGGCGCTGGAAAATCGACGGAAATTGTCGCATGGGCGGACAGCGCGCGAACCGAACGGAGAAGCGTCTTGAAGATTGCAATGGTGGGATCGGGCTATGTCGGGCTGGTTTCCGGCGCCTGCTTTGCCGATTTCGGGCACGATGTCGTCTGTATCGACAAGGACGCTTACAAGATCGACCGGCTCAAGGCCGGACAGATGCCGATCTACGAGCCCGGTCTCGATGAGCTGGTGGCGCGCAACGTTGCGGCGGGCAGGCTTGCTTTCACGACCGACCTCGCCGAAGCGCTCGATGGCGCCGGAGCCGTGTTCATCGCCGTGGGCACCCCGTCGCGGCGCGGTGACGGCCATGCCGACCTGTCGTTCGTCTTCGCTGTGGCGGAGGAAGTGGGCAGGAGCCTGAAAGGCCCCGCAGTCGTCGTCACCAAGTCGACCGTTCCGGTCGGCACCGGCGACGAAGTCGAACGTATCCTCGGCGAATCGGGCACCAGCGTGAAATTCGCCGTCGCGAGCAATCCCGAATTCCTTCGCGAAGGCGCGGCGATCGAGGATTTCAAGCGGCCCGACCGCATCGTCGTGGGCACCGACGACGAGTGGGCCCGCGAAGTGCTTTCCGAGATCTACCGACCGCTCTTCCTTAATCGCGCGCCGCTCCTGTTCACCTCGCGCCGCAGCGCCGAGCTGATCAAATATGCTGCCAACGCGTTCCTGGCGACCAAGATCACGTTCATCAACGAGATCGCGGACCTTTGCGAGAAGGTCGGCGGCGACGTGCAGGACGTGGCGCGCGGCATCGGCCTCGACAACCGCATTGGTGCCAAATTCCTCCATGCCGGCCCCGGCTATGGCGGCTCGTGCTTTCCCAAGGACACCCTGGCCCTGCTCAAGACCAGCGAAGACTACGACAGCCCGCTGCGCGTGGTCGAGGCGGTCGCCAAGGTCAACGACAGCCGCAAGCGGGCGATGGGCCGCAAGGTCATCGATGCTCTGGGTGAAAACTCTCGCGGCAAGCGGGTCGCCATGCTCGGCCTCACCTTCAAACCCAATACCGACGACATGCGCGATGCGCCCTCGATCGCAATCGCCCAGGCGCTTGCCGATGCTGGCGTCGAAGTGGTCGCCTACGATCCCGAAGGCATGGAACTGGCCGCGCCAATCATGCCCAAAGTCAAGATGGCGGCGAGCGCATACGAAGCGCTCGATGGCGCGGATGCGGTCGCCATCGTCACCGAATGGGACGCTTTTCGCGCGCTCGATCTCGAACGCATGAAGCAAGCGCTCAAGGCGCCCGTCGTCGTCGATCTCAGGAACATCTACGATCCCGCCGACATGCGCAGCCGGGGCTTTGCCTATTCGAGCGTGGGACGGGCCTGAGCGGCTCTATTCCCCTGTAAACTTCGGCTCCCGCCGCTCGGCGAAGGCCTTGCCCGCCTCGTAGTGGTCCTTGGTCCAGGCGCTTTGCGTCTCCAGCCCGAGATGCGCTTCGATCAGCCCTTCAAGCATGTTACGCAGCACCAGGTTGATCGCGCGTTTAGTAGTGTGGAGCGCCACGCGCGGACTAGCAGCAAGCCGCTCGGCCAGGCCGAACACCTTCTCGTCAAGCTCCTCGATGGTCTCTACCGCCTCGTTGATAAGGCCCGCTTCGGCGGCCTGCGCGCCGGTCAGCGCCTCGCCGGTGAACAGGTGATACTTGGCCTTGGGAAAGCCCATCAGCAGCGGCCAGGTCAGCGCGCCGCCGTCGCCCGCGGTCATGCCGATATTGACGTGGGTGTCGGCGATCTTTGCCTTGGCCATCATGTAAGTGATGTCACAAAGCGAGGCGAGCGTCGCGCCCAGCCCCATGGCATGGCCGTTGATCCGCCCGATCAAGGGCTTTTCCAGCCGCAGCATCGATTCGACGATGTGGCGCGCTTCGAGCATCTGGTAATACCACATGGCGTGATCGTTGTTCTCGTAGCGCTCCATCATCCGCTTGATGTCGCCGCCCGCGCTGAATGCCTTCTCGCCTGCGCCGGTCAGCACCACGACATCGGTCTCGCGGTCGTGATTGATCAGTTCGAAGATCTGCGCCAGCTCGGTGTGGTCTTCCGGCGATGGCGAGTTCATCGGCGGATTGTACATGGTGATGACGAGGATCGTGCCCCGCTTCTCCAGCTTCAGATTCTTGATGCCTTCGTACATCGGCGCTCCCTTTCGTGAATTTACCGGCCCATGGCGGGCACGTCGCAGGCTGCCGCATATTCGCTGCGCAGACGCGCGACAAGCTCCGCAACCGACGGAATGTCCTGGATCAGGGCCGCGCCCTGCCCCGCCGACCACACGTCCTTCCAGGGCTTCTGTCCCTCGGGCAGGTGATCGTGACCGTGTTTGTCGGGCCTGACCAGCTTGTCCGGGTCAAGCCCGACCTGCCTTAGAGATTCCGTGAGCCACGATGCCGCAAGCCCGGTGTAATCGGCAGTGTAGGTGACGTCGGTGACGCCGGCTTCGACTATCATCTGCTTGTAGGCGAGGGGCGCGCCCGCCTCCTTCGTGGCGATCATGCGCGTGCCCACGTAGGCAAGGTCCGCGCCCAGCACTTCGGCGGCGCGGATTGCCGAACCGGTCGAAACCGCGCCCGCCATGACGATTGTGCCCGCAAACATCTCCCGGATCTTCGGGATCAGGACGATGTGACTGATGGTTCCGGCATGGCCGCCGCCGCCACCGCCAATCGCGATCATGCCGTCAACACCTGCCTTTGCCGCCTTTTCGGCGAAGCGAATGCTGGTCACATCATGGTAATGGAGAAGCCCCAAGTCCCGCACCATGGGCGCGACACGCGTCGGATCACCCACCGAGGTGACAATAATGCGCGCGCCGTGGCGCTGACACGCCTCGAGACTGCGGCGAAATTCGTCGTCGTCTGCGCGCGGCGATATGTTGACGCATAGCGGTGCAGAAGAACCGCCATCGCCCTCATGCCGGTCAAGCGCCCCGCGAATTTCGCCAAGCTGGGCTTCCAGCTCTTCGAGGCCCCGCAGGTGGTTGGCCGTGATCGAGCCGACTATGCCCGCCTTGCAGCTGGCAATTGCCATTGCCGGATTGCTGACGAGGAACATCGGCGCGCAGAATGCGGGTAGCGCGAGCGCGTCGCGCACGTCTTGTGCCAGTGGCATGGGCCGCTCTCCCCGGTCCTCGGTTGTCAGCTCTCGCTCTTCTTGCGCGATCTGGTCGTCGTGGACTTTGCCTTCGCCGGCGCAGCCTTGCGCGCAGGTGCCGCTTCGCTCGCCTTGGTCCGCGCCTTTTTCGCCCTGGCATCGTCAAGCTTGGCAACGCCCTCGTCCGGCGAGGCGAACACGTCTTCACCCTTGGCTTTCTTGCCGATCGAATAGCGATAGATGACATAGACGGAAGCGCTGGCCGCACCGGCCACCGCCCAGCGAAGCAGTTTCATCGGGTTTCTCCATTGCGCCGGAACGGCGGCAGGTCTGGCCGCGCCAGGGCGCAAGAGTGCGAAGCGCGGGTGTTGAGCATGGCAAGGCTATGGCCCGTTTTGTCGGTTCCGACAAGCGCGATCGGGATTTGCCGCAAGCTGATGACACGGCTATCGCCGGTGTCCGGGCAGGCAATCTGCCGCGTTTAGGAGAGCAAGCCGAGTGGAAGGTTACCGCGAAATGATGGACATTGCCCGCCGCGACAGTGGGTTCGATGATTTTGGCGAAGATTCGTTTCGCGAAGGGCTCGAAGTGCTGTGCGGCTCGCTAGAGGCCGAAGCCCAGCTCAACGCGACTGGCGAGACTGTGTTGCGCGACCTTATCCTGCGCTACCTGCGCCAGCGGCTGGAAGTCGAGCACTGGTATGCGCTCCATCCAGAAACCGAAGACCGCCCGATCGTTGCACCGCTGTTCGGCGTCAGCCTTCCGCGAACCGGATCGACCGCGCTCTCGTTCCTGCTGTCGAGCGATCCGGGCATTCGTTATCTCAGGATGTGGGAAGCGCAGCAGCCCTATCCACCAACCTCGACCATCGAAGGCCCGGACCCACGGCGGGGCCTGACCAACAGCGTGCTGGCCGATAGCGACACGGCAGGACGATACGTTCCAAGCGGGATCGATGGCGCCTACGAATGCCTCGACCTCATGGGCCTCACTTTCTGCAGCCAGATGTTTCTCGCCTATGCCAAGCTGCCGACTTACTACCGCTGGGTGCTCGATGCCGACCTGACCACCACCTACGCCTTCGAGCGCCGCGTGCTGAAGATGCTGCAATGGGGCGAGGAACTGCGTCCGTGGCGGCTCAAGACGCCCATGCACATCCTCTACATGGACCATCTCGATGCGGTTTTTCCCGACGCGCGATTCGTGATGACCCACCGCGATCCGACCGACGTGATCCTTTCGGTCGCAACCATCTACGACGACCTCCAGCGCCATTTCACTGACCACCCCGACCCGCTTTTTGTCGGTGAACTCAATGCCGAGATGTGGTCCGAAGGCATGAACCGGCTGATCGCGTTTCGTGACAAGCCGGGCAACGACGAACGCTTCTACGACATCCATTTCCGGGCGATGCAGCAGGATCCGGTAGGCGAGGTGCGCGGCCTTTACGACTGGCTCGGCGAGGAAGTCACGCCCGCTTTCGAGGAAGGCATGAAGGCCTTCTGGGAAGAGAATGAGGCGCGCGAAACGTACGAGAAGCCCGATCCGTCGGTCTTCGGCCTCAAAGACGACGATGTCCGCGCCCGCTTCG
Source organism: uncultured Novosphingobium sp. (assembly GCA_964603645.1). GTDB lineage: Bacteria > Pseudomonadota > Alphaproteobacteria > Sphingomonadales > Sphingomonadaceae > Novosphingobium. The sequence goes on from CAZRVW010000010.1 coordinate 31,835, forward strand.
CACCCTATCTGGAGCGCATGAAGGGCTGGGCGCCCTGGCCGAAAGCCTAGCCGAACAGATCCGCGTATTTCTCGCGCAGCAATTTTTTCTGGATCTTACCCATGGTGTTGCGCGGCAATTCGTCGAGCGCGATGATCTGCTTTGGCACCTTGAAGGCGGCAAGATCGCGCCGCATTTCCTCGCGCACCGCCTCGGCATCGAAGCTGCCGACGGGCTGCACCACGGCGACCACCGCCTCGCCGAAATCGGGGTGCGGCACCCCTATGACCGCCGCTTCAGCAACGTCGGCGCGATCGTCGAGCAGGGCTTCGACCTCGGCGGGATAGACGTTGAGCCCGCCAGAGATGATCAGGTCTTTCTCGCGCCCGACCAGTTGCACCGAGCCATCGGTGTCGATGAAGCCCATGTCGCCGGTGATGAAAAAGCCGTCCGGGCGAAATTCAGCAGCGGTCTTTTCCGGCATCTGCCAATAGCCGGCGAATATGTTGGGGCCCTTGACCTCGACGATGCCCACTTCGCCCTGATCCAGCACCTTGCCGGTCTCGAACTCGGCCACGCGCAGCTCGACATCGGGCAGCGGCTGGCCGACAAAACCAGCGCGGCGTTCTCCGTCGTAGGGGTTCGATGTCAGCATGCCCGTCTCGGTCATGCCGTAGCGTTCGAGCACGCGGTGGCCGCAGCGCGCCTCGAAGGCCCGGTGGATGTCGGCCGACAGCGGGGCGGAGCCTGAAATGAACAGGCGCATGTTCGCGGCCGCCTCTCTTGTGAAGCGCTCGTCCGCCAGCAGGCGGATATAGAAGGTCGGCACGCCCATCAGCACGGTGGAACGGGCCATCAAGCCGATCACAGCGCCGCTTTCGAACTTGTCGAGGAACACCATTGACGCGCCGGAGAACACCACGCAGTGCACCGCCACGAACAGACCATGGACATGGAAGATCGGCAGGGCGTGGATCAGCCGGTCCTCAGCGGTGAATCGCCACAGGCCGATCAGCGTATCGCCGTTCGATCGCAGGTTGGCGTTGCTCAGCATCGCGCCCTTGGGCTTGCCGGTGGTACCCGAGGTGTAGAGGATCGCTGCCACATCATCCGGCTGGCGCAGCGCGGGGGTAGCGGGTGAATCGGGCAGATCAGCGAACAACTCGGTGAGCGTGGTCACGCGAACGACACCCTTGCCGATCCGTTCGAACAGCGCCTCGGTCCCCTCGCGACACACCGCCAGCACCGGGGTCGCGTCGCTCGCGAAGTACTCCAGTTCGGCCTCGGTATAATCGACATTGAGCGGCAGGTAGATCGCGCCGGTGCGCACCACCGCGAAATAAAGCAGCAATGTCTCGACCGATTTATCGGTCTGGACCAGCACCCGCTCGCCCGGAGAGACGCCAAGAGCGACCAGCCGCGCGGCAAGTCGTCCCGATTCGCGCTCGACCTCGCCATATGTCCATTCTCTGCTCTCCGCCTCGACCAGAACGCGGTCAGCGAAGCGGGAAAAACTGTCGGCTAGGCGGGAATGGAGATCGCCGGGCACTGTCAGTCCTTTCTCGTCGATTCCGTGGTCAACTCGCGCCGCGAATGGCCAATCACAGTGATCGAATGTTTCAAATTGCACCTCGCCGCTGGCATCCTATCTTGGCTGCATCAAGAGGCAAAAGGAACCGGAACAATGAAGGGTTACAAGGAAGATATCGAGAAACAGACCGAGGACAACACGGATTTCCGCCGCGTGGTTTACACCGGGCACAATCTGCAGCTGGTGCTGATGTCGATAGAACCGGGCGACGAAATCGGCGCGGAAGTGCACGACGATATCGATCAGTTCTTCCGTATCGAGGCGGGAGAAGGCGAGATCACTGTCGATGATGAAACCTACCGCGTGAAGGCCGACGATGCCGTGATCGTGCCGCAGGGCGCGCGCCACAATGTGAAGAGCGTCGGCACCGAGCCGCTCAAGCTATACACCATCTACGGCCCACCCGAGCACGTCGACGGCATCGTCCACAAGACCTGCGCCGAGGCAAACGCCAGCCACGAGCATTTCGACGGCAAGACCACCGAATAGTTGCTCTGACCGCCGGACTTTTTCGCGCCTGGGCGATTCCGGTTGACCTCCACGCGACACTCTCTCATGATATTGCGAACCATTTGCATTAATATCGTGAGAGAGACGCCGTGTACGCATTTGTCGACCGTCCCGTAACCAGCCTCGACGCGGGATGCCGCTTCCTTCTGTGGTCGATGCGCAGCTGGGCCGTCGTCGTGCGCGGCGACAGATGTCCGGGGCCCGCACTCGCCCCCGCCTTCGCGAGATGGCGGATGCCGGGCGCGCTCCAGCCGTCCTGCGTCTGATGATAGCGTTCGAGCGTGATGCGCTCCAGCCGTTGAGATTCTGTTCGTTGCATTGCGGTCGTATCGCCGAGCACGAAGCGGTCGTGCTCTCGCTGTTCGCCGGGATGGCTGCCGGCGATCGCCTCCAGGTGCGTGATTCGCTTGGGCTGATGCTCTGCGACGATGGCCTGGGCGATGCCTTCGCGGCGATGACAGCGGTCAGCGAAACTCTCGCGTCCGCCGACCTAAACCCGTCGCCCCCTGCGTCGCCGCGCCCCTGACGGAGTATGACAATCCGTCAACCAATATTGTCTAAGCGTTCCGCAAGCCCCACATTGCGTGAATTATGCCATCTTGCTGCACACGAGTCCGATGAACGAGATCTCCCAGCCTGTCGCCGCAGTTCCGGTTGCCGAAGTGGAAGGCGGCCGCTTTTTCAATCGCGAGCTGAGCTGGCTGGAATTCAACCGCCGCGTTCTCGCCGAAGCAAGCAATAGCTCCTATCCGCTGCTTGAGCGCCTGCGTTTCCTCTCCATCTCTGGCAGCAATCTCGACGAATTCCAGATGGTCCGCGTGGCGGGCCTCGCCGGGCAGGTTCGCCGCCAGATCGAGGAAGTCTCGATGGACGGGCGCACGGCCTCGCAGCAGCTCGGGGCAATCAACGAGGTGGTTGCCGAAATCGAGGAAGCCCAGCAAGAGATATGGACTGATCTCAGACAATCGCTTGGTGAGGCAGGCATCCGCATCGTCGGTGCCGAGAAACTCGATGCAGAGCGCGAGCAGTGGCTCAAGGACTATTTCCTCGAACACATCATGCCGATCATTACCCCGCAGGCGATCGATCCGGCCCATCCGTTCCCCTTTGTCGCCAATCAGGGAATGGGGGTGATGTTCTCGCTCACGCGCCTTGCCGACGCTGCCCCCGTCATGGAGATGGTGCTCATTCCTTCGGTATTGCAGCGCTTCGTGCGGCTGCCCGGAGAGGAAGCGGCCTGGATCAGTGTCGAGGACCTGCTGGCGCGCAATGCCGATGAGCTGTTCCCCGGCTTCCGGGTCGGCGGGCACGGCGTGTTCCGGGTGCTGCGCGACAGCGACATCGAGATCGAGGAAGACGCGGAAGATCTCGTCAGGCACTTCCGCTCCGCGATCCAGCGGCGGCGGCGCGGCATGGTGATCGCCCTGCAGCTTCAGGGCATCGTCGATTCCGGCGCTGAGCAACTGCTGCGCACACAGCTCGGCCTCGACCGGGCCATCGTCGCCAAGACAGGCGGCCTCATCGGCTTTTCGAGGCTCGAGGCGATTGTCGAGGAAGACCGGCCCGACCTGAAGTTCGTGCCGTTTTCGCCGCGCTATCCCGAACGCATCATGGAACACGACGGGGACTGCTTCGCCGCCATCGGCGAGAAGGACATCGTCATCCAGCACCCCTACGAGAGCTTCGAGGTGGTGATCGATTTCCTGCGACAGGCCGCCAAGGACCCGGACGTCGTGGCGATCAAGCAGACGCTCTATCGCGCCGGCAAACAGTCGGCGGTGATCAACGCGCTGATCGCCGCAGCCGAGGCGGGCAAGTCGGTGACGGCCGTGGTCGAGCTGAAGGCGCGCTTCGCCGAAGAACAGA
>CAZRVW010000011.1:0-33671 GCA_964603645.1 uncultured Novosphingobium sp.
CAAGAGATCAAGCTGATCCAAAATGGGGAAGTGAAGCAGCAAGCCGACCTTGGCCAGATGATCTGGTCGGTGCCCGAACTGATTGCCGAACTTTCGAAACTCTATCACCTCATTCCGGGCGACCTGATCTATACCGGAACGCCCGCCGGTGTCGGCCCCATCGCACCGGGAGACAGACTGGTTGGCAGCATTGAGGGCATCACTGATCTGACGCTGACCATCACTGAACCTGACTGAATTCGTGACCCGCTTTCGACCTCTTTGCGCTTGCGTTGCAGTGGCCTTCCAGTGGCCTGGCGTTGCCCTTGCGCAAGACGCCGAGCCGCGCACATCCATCGTCGTCACTGGGCGCGGACTTGGTGATACGCCGGCCGTGCCTGCCTATCGAACAAGCGAGATGGGGCGCGAGACGATCGTCTCCAGCGCGTCGAGCCGGATTGAAGACGTGCTGTCGGGAGTGGCGGGCTTCCAGCAATTCCGCAGATCCGACAGCCGCTCGGCCAACCCCTCGGCACAGGGCGTGACGCTGCGCGCGCTTGGCGGTAATGCCACAAGCCGGGCGCTGGTGTTGCTCGACGGGGTGCCGATGGCGCACCCGTTCTTCGGCTACATTCCGCTCAACGCCATCGCGCCCGAAAGGCTCGCGAATGTGCGGGTTACGCACGGCGGGGGATCAGGTCCGTTCGGCGCAGGAGCGGTTTCGGGCACCATCGAACTCACTTCTGCGCGACCGCACGAACTTGGACCTTGGGCCGCCTCGGCCATGGTCAACGACAGAGCAGAAAGCGAGATTTCGGCACTTGCCGCACCGCGCCTTGGTGCAGGCTATGCGGTGGCTTCAGCCCGCTGGGACCGGGGCAAGGGCTTTTACACGACGCCGCGCGACCAGCTCGTTCCCACCACCGCTCGCGCTTCCTTTGACGGTTGGTCGACCTCGCTGCGGGCAGTCGCACCGCTCGACGCGCAAACCGAATTGCAATTTGCCGGACTGCTGTTCGACGATCACCGGACCTTGCGCTTCAAGGGCGCGGATTCGACCTCGAGCGGGCAGGATGCGAGTATTCGCCTCGTCCATCGCGGCGACTGGCAGATCGACGCGCTCGGCTATGTCCAGGCACGCAATTTCAGCAATATCGTCATCAGTTCCACCCGCTTTGTACCGGTGCTCGATCAGCGCGCCACGCCTTCCACTGGGCTTGGCGGCAAGGTCGAGGTGCGCCCACCGCTTGGCGAAGACGTCACCCTGCGGCTCGGCACAGACATCAGGATCGCGAAAGGCCGCATGGAGGAGGAAGCGTACAGCGCCTTTTCCGGTCTGCGCACCGCGATCCGCACTGCCGGTGGACGCACTCAGGACATCGGGCTCTATGGCGAGGCGGACTGGACTTTCGGCAATGTCGTGCTGACCGCCGGGGCGCGCGCCGACCGCTGGAGCGTGACCGACGGCTACTTCAACACGCAAGATGGCAATGGCGTCGCAACATCGTCTGATCGATTTGCTGACCGCTCGGGCTGGGTTGGATCGTTCCGAGGCGGCGCGCTGTGGCAAGCGAGCGAAAGCCTTACCCTGCGGGCTGCGGCATATACGGGGCTGCGGCAGCCAACACTCAACGAACTCTATCGTCCCTTCGTAGTGTTCCCGGTCGTGACTCGTGCCAATGCCGCGCTGGACAACGAACGGCTCGAAGGATTCGAAGCGGGCATCGATTTTATGCGCGGCGAGACCTTGCGACTGTCACTCACTGCGTTCGACAACCGGCTGAAGAATGCGATTGCCAATGTCACGATCGGCGAAAACCTTCGCCAGCGGCAGAACGTCGACGCAATTCGGGCACGCGGGATCGAGGCTGCGACAGGCTTGATTAGCGGCGCATGGTCGCTCGATGCATCACTCGCGTGGACAGATTCCGAGGTCCGAGGCAGCGGAGATGCCGCCGCTCTCAACGGCAATCGCCCCGCCCAGGTTCCGAAAGTGGCCGTCAGTGCAACCTTGGCCTGGACGCCACGCCCCGGCTGGCGATTCGCGGCGACATTGCGGCACATCGGTCGGCAATTCGAGGATGATCTGGAGAGCAGCGTGCTGCCCGCTGCAACGACCCTCGATACCTTCGTGGAAGTGCCACTCAATGCAACGCTCGCCTTCGTCATGCGCGGAGAAAACCTGACAGACGAGCGGGTCGTGACCCGCGATCAGGCCGGGTCCATTGATCTGGGCGCGCCCAGAACACTGTGGATAGGCGTCAAATTGCGCGGCAGTCGCTGACGCGATAGAGCCGCAACATGTCCCGTCTCACGGTCAACGAACGTCCAGTCGAATTCCGTATGGACCCACAGACCCCGCTGCTGTGGGCGCTGCGTGACGCCGCCAATCTCACTGGCACCAAATATGGCTGCGGCAACGGCGACTGTAGTGCTTGCATGGTGTTGGTCGATGGCGAGGCATTGCGTTCGTGCCTGATCACACTCGCGGAGAGCGAAGGCCGCTTCGTCACGACCATCGAGGGTCTCTCGCATGATCGCTCTCATCCGGTGCAGCAGGCGCTGGTCGCCGAGCAGGCGATCCAGTGCGGCTTCTGCACACCCGGTATTGCGATCGCGGCTGCCTCGCTCCTCGCCCGCAACGACGACCCCAGCGAGGCGGAGATCAAGGCAGCCGTTCCCAATCTGTGCCGTTGCGGCGTCTATCCCCGGCTTGTGCGTGCAATCCAGCGGGCGGGCCGGGTGATGCGCCGCGAGGAGACGATCAGCGCCGCCCCCTCACCCGGCATTTCACCCCAGGACGCCGCACGGGCGGTTCCGGCAATGAAAGCACCCTAGAAAGCTACGCGCGCGCCGAATGTCGCGCTCAATGGCTTGGCTGGTTGAATGTTGTTGTCGCCGTGAGCGCTGGCATAGTAGCGCTCGTCGAACAGGTTCTCGACATTGATCTGCAAGGCGACATTCTCGCTCACGCTGAAATAGGCCGCCGCGTCGACGCGCGTGTAGGCGGGCAGAACGACCGCATTGCTCACCGATGCAAACTGGCGCGAGCTGTGAACCAGTCCAAGCCCGACACCGAAGTTCTTGGAGAAATCGTAGCGGCTCCATGCGGCCAGATGATGCTTCGGCAATTGCTCCATACGCCTGCCGGCTGGTGCTGCAGACGTTGTCGAGCGGATTTCGCCATCAAGGAACGTGTAGCCCGCATTGACATGCCAGTTCTCAGTGAGATCGCCTGCAACGCCGATCTCGAAGCCTTCGACCCGGGTCTTTCCGGTCAGCACCACGGCGCCGGATCCGCCGGGATCGGGTGCCTGGGTGTTCGAGCGATCGAGCCGGAACAATGCGGCCGTCACCAGCAGATTGGGGCGCGGCGCCCATTTTGCGCCGATCTCGTAGTTGTCGAATTTTTCGGGGGCGAGGGAAGCTGCCTCCGATGAGAGGATGACGAACTGATCGCCCGCCTGCGGCAGGAAGCTGCGCGTGCAGCTGGCGTAGAACGAGAGCGCCTCGGATGGTTTGACGACGAGGCCGAAGCGCGGACTCCATTTCTCGTCCTTGCGATCATTGCGCTGGCCATTGAGCACATTGACCGTATCAAGATCGAAGCTTTCGAAGCGGATACCGGCAACGACCTGCACATGCTCGCCCAACTCGACCTGGTCCTGCACATAGGCGGACAGCGAGGTGAGCTTCGACCTGCGATCCCGGCTTTTCGGATCGAGCGACAAGGCGGGAATCGCCAATACGCGCGCCAAAGGCACGGTGATCGAAGTCGTCGCGCCGTTCGCGTCTGCGAAACGGACCAGATTGCGCGAATCGCTCGTTTCCTGTCGCATCGCCTCGAAACCCGCGAGCAGCGTGTGGCCGATTGCACCTGTCTCCCCCTGCCAGACGAGATTGCCTTGTCCGATCCAGTTCTCGCGCGCGGTATCGTTGCGATAGCCGGATAGCGAGACGGTGGTCGCCGTGGCGCTTCCGGGCAGGACATTGGCATAGACCTTGTCGTAGTTCGCATATTGCAGCGACACGTCGAAGCTGAGCGTATCCGATGCCTGATGGTCGATCCGGGCGCGAGCGATGTGAGTCTGCGTGTCCGAAACGTTGAATTCGCGGTCGCCAAACAATGTCCTGTCGAAGCCCCTGATCGGCCTGCCGGCAAGCGAAGGCACCCCGCGGTCGGCGAGGCGATCGTCATCGTCATAGGAATAGGCAAGCACCAGCCTTGTTCGCTCGCCAAGCGCGAGGCTCGCGGTCGGAGCAAATCCGATGAAGCGCCCCTCGTAGAAGTCGCGGTGACTGTCGAATTCTTCATACGCAGCATTGAGACGCAAGGCAGCGGCCTCGCTCACGGGCGCGTTTCCATCGGAAATCAGGGAGAAGCCGCCGAAGGTATCGAGCGAGGCACTGCCGCGCACGAAGCCATTGGCCACGTCGGCAACCTTGCTAACCCGATTGACGATACCTCCGCCGCCGCCACGACCGAACGTGAGCGCATTCGCACCTTTCAACACTTCGACCCGCTCCACGTTATAGAGCGAGCGGTAATACTGGGCGTCGTCGCGCAGACCGTTGAGATAGAAGTCCGCCGTGCTCTCCTGACCCCTGATGAACACTGCATCGCGATTGCCTTCACCCGATTCCATTGACACGCCCGGCACATAACGCAGCGCCTCGCCGAGCTGTCGTACCCCTTGATCGTCGAGCTGGTCACGGGTGATGACATTAACCGCCTGCGGCGTATCGATCAGCGCTGTCGGCGTCTTCATCGCGGTCGATCCGTCATCGATGACATAGCCCTCATACCGGGCGGTGACGATTATGTCCGACGGCGCATAGCTGCGATCGGTGTCAAGTTGATCGGCTTCCGCAGCATGTCCTGCGGTGTGCGTCGAAGCGATGATTGCAAGCGCAGCGGTCGCGGCAAGCAGGTCGCGTGCCGAACGATCGATTAGCATTCAATTTCCCCCTAGAAGAATTTCCTATTGCAAGTGATTTGCAACAACGAGAGTGCCGCTAATGCGAATCGCTTGCATTGACAAGGATCAAATTTGAATTTTTCTCGCAGGAGATTAATTGGGCTCGTGAAACCCTGGAACGCGAAGGAGGATCAGACATGAAGGCAACGATCTGGCACAACCCGAAATGCGGCACCTCGCGCAACACACTGGAAATTCTCGAAGAAACGCCTGGCGTTGACGTCACCGTGATCGAATACCTCAAGGCCCCGCCTACGGCCGACAAGCTGGCGCAGCTTTATCGCGATGCAGGCATTAGCCCGCAGCAGGGACTGAGGATCCGGGGGACCGACGCAGAAGAACGGGGTTTGCCCGGGGCCGACGATGCAACCGTACTGGCCGCCATGGCATCGGAACCGATCCTGATCGAGCGTCCGCTGGTCGAGACGGACAAGGGCGTGCGCCTCTGCCGCCCCAAGGAAACAGTGAACGAAATCCTCTAAGCAATCCCGGACCCATGGCTTGCCAAGCCAAGGCTGATCTGCGACGAATTTGGCAGCGCAGATCGTTTTCAACCACGCGGGGCTTCCTTTCAGCATGACAGGTTCCGAGCTTGCCCGGCAGGCCTTGCCGCAGCGCCTGGGCACGAGAATCAGGCGCACGTTCGGGGCCTGGGGTGTATTTTTCGAGGGGTTTCTGAAACACCCCGTAATGGTCGGCTCGATCATTCCCAGTTCCCGCTTCACGATCGACAAGATGCTTGCCCCGGTGGATTGGGACAATTGCAAACTGTTCGTCGAATACGGCCCCGGTGTCGGCACCTTCTGCCAGCCAGTGCTCGATCGGTTGCCACGCGACGGGGCGCTAATCGTCATCGATACCAACCCGTTGTTCATCGAGTACCTGCGCAGAACCATTGCCGACAGCCGCTTTACGGCCGTTCTCGGCAGCGCCGAGAATGTGCGCGAGATCGTTAAGACTCATGGCCACCAGAATGCCGACTACGTTTTGTCGGGGCTGCCGTTCTCAACCCTTCCCGACGGCGTCGGTCCGGCCATCGCTAACGCCACGCATGACGTGTTGCGCGAAGGCGGCGCGTTCCTGGTCTATCAGTTCTCGGCGCGCGCGCGCGATTTCATGGCGCGCCATTTCCGCACGATCGACCAGGGTTTCGAGACGCTCAACATTCCGCCGTGCCGACTCTTCTGGGGCTGGAAGGACAGCAAGCTGGAAGAGGCTGAAGGCTAATCGAACACGCCCGAGGCAGATGGTCCGGCGAGTTGCCGATGAACTGCAGCGACGATCGCCACGAAATAGAGCGCGACCACTGCGTTGAGCGCTGACGATAAGACCGCCCCTGTGACCTCGCCGGCATGCGAACCGCCAACCAAAGACGCAACAATGCCGATCACGGCCACCAGCACCGAGATCACGATAAAGAACGCAACGAAGACAAGCAGGTAGAAGACCCCGATCCGCGCGCTGTTTCCCTTGGTCAGTAGCCACGAACGCTTGAGTGCCGCAACCGGGTTGCGCTCTCCGTCAACCGCGATAACCGGCCCGACCAGCGAAGTCTTGATCAGGGCATAGATCGCAACGACACCGACCGCGATGAGCCCGACTATGGCAAGAGCGGCAAGCCCCGTTGCCGAGGCCAACCCGACAACAGCTCCACCGACAAGGCCAATCCCGATCCCCAAAATGAATTGCGCCAGCACATAGGGCACAATTCCCTTCACACTGCTGCCGATTGCCTCGCCAACGGTCGGGCGGCTGCGGTCGGTCAGCAAGGTAAGCAAGGCAAGCGTGCCGGCGGCCTGGAACAGGAACGTCGGCACGAGGACTGGCAGCACCGAGACATAATAGTCGCTGATGACCGCCAACATCGCCTCGCTGTCCATGCCGGCGGCCGGCTCTGGAGCGGGAAAAAGCATGGCGAGCGCCAGATTGGGAATCAGAAAGAACACGCCGGCCAGAGCGAATACGACCTCGCGATTCGTGCGGATTGCGGATGACGCATCTTTCCACGCCAGATTGCTGTCGAACCTCATGATGCACCTCCCGCTGCGCTCGCTCTTGATAACCGCAGCCATTGTCGGCACGCAATGCAGGATGAAGCTGCGCACACAGATCGAACGGCGCATTTCGGAGGAGCCTGTGCCATATCGCGAGGCGCTCGACGAGATGACCCGCCGCAACGAGGCGATCGCCGCTGGAGAGGCGGACGAACTGATCTGGCTGCTCGAGCATCCGCCGGTTTACACGGCGGGCACAAGCGCGGCGGCGAGCGAGCTTCTCGACCCGCGATTCGAAGTCGTCGAAGCTGGTCGCGGCGGGCGCTACACATACCACGGGCCTGGCCAGCGAATCGGCTACGTCTTGCTCGACTTGGGCAAGCGCGCGCGCGATGTGCGCGGCTATGTCCACGCGCTCGAAGGCTGGGTGATCGACACGCTGTCCGATTTCGGGGTCGAAGCGTTTCGCGCCGATGGCCGGATCGGCATCTGGACGCGGGACGTTGACGGCAGCGAAGCCAAGATTGGCGCTATCGGCGTGCGCATCCGGCGCTGGGTGACGATGCACGGGCTTTCGGTGAATATCGCCCCAGACCTGTCGCACTTCGGTGGCATCGTGCCCTGTGGCATTGCCGAATACGGGGTCACCAGCCTTGAAAAACTTGGTAAAGAGGTCAGCCTGGCGCAATGGGACGCGGCGCTGCTGGCGCGGGCCGACACCTTTCTCTCGCGCCTCGACCAGCCATGTCCGCAGGAGAACGAGAGATGATCCCCTTGTCGCGACTTGCACCGCTGGCACTGGCAATTATGGCCCTGGCTGCCTGTGGCGACAGCAGCGAAACGGGCGGACAGGCCGCAGGTAGCAAGATCCTCGAAGGGTCGATCAGCGACAGCATGATCCCTTACGAAAAACTGAGATCGGAGGCGCCGCCCGCGAAGATCAAGACCGACGAAGGTGGAGCGAGCGGAGGCAATCGCACGGGGCCAGACGCAAATCCTGGCGGTCCTGAAACGAGCGCACTGCCGGAGGGCACGACGGAGACGGATGAACCGCCAGCCACGTCACCACCTGACGATTGAGCAGCTGGGTCAGAGCGGTTTTGCGTAGATCCGGTATTCGCGGTTGAGCTTGCTTTCGATAGCATCGGCGATCGCGATCATTCCCTGATTATCCTCGAGGATCCAGCCGATCTCGCCCCGGCGCGAACCATACTTCGCGGTGGCATCGCGGCGGATATATTCGATCATCATGAAGGCCAGCTGGCTGGCGAGCCGGCCCGATTGCAGATGCTTGCGCACCCCCATTAGCGGCACGCGCATGTCTGCCTGGCGGGGCTTTCTGAGCCAGAGCAACAGCTTGAGCAAACCAAGCAGGGACGGTTTGCCGTTGCGGCCATTAAGCCGCATCTGCGGCTGATTAAGATCCGGCAAGGTCATCATAAAAGCAACCGGCTCGCCATCATATTCGGCGATGCGGATGAGCTCGGGACGGACCAGCGGCTTCAGCTTCTTGGCTGTGTAGGCGATCTCTTCAGGTGTGAATGGAACGAAGCCCCAATTGTCGGACCATGCATCGTTGAGGATGTCACAGATGATCGCGGCTTCTGCTTCAAAGTTCGCCAGCACGACCTCGCGCACGTTGATGCGTGCGTTCTTTTCGCCTGACGACACGATCCTGTCGATCAGCGGTGGGAAGCCTTGCGTGACGTCGAGGTCGTAAGTGCGCAGGGTCTTGACCGGCGCGTAGCTCAGCGCCTCGATCCACAGGTGATAACGCTGGTTGTGATGCGCCATCATCAGCATCGGCGGATGGTCGAATCCGAGCGTCTGGACTCCGGGTTCTTCCCAGACCGAAAGGTTCATCGGCGCGAGCACTCGATTCATACCCTGCGTACGCAGCCAGTCCTCGGCAACGGCAATCAATGCCCGCGCCACGTCCTCGTCCGCGGCCTCGAGCGCCCCCCAGTTGCCGGTTCCCGGCCCCATGCCTTGCTCGGCTGGCTGGCTGAGCGCCAGCTTGTCGATATGGGCGGAGATGCGGCCAACGACACGGCCATCGCGCCGTGCTAGGAACAGCTTCCAGCGGGCATGGGCGAAGAAGGGGTTCTTGCCCGGCGTGAACTTCTCGATTTCTTCGCGGCGCAGGTTGGGCACCCAGTTGGGATCGTCCGCATTGAGCCGATAGGCGACATCAACGAATGCGCCGAGATCGCGCTTGCCCGCAACCGGGGTAACCGAAACGCCACTCATCGCTCGGAGCCTTGCCGTGTCAGTCTTTGGCCATCGCGCGGCGGCGCGGATGGCCGCTGGCGATGCCCCCTGACAGCTCCTTCACCCACGGGTAAGTCACGGCCACGTCTTCGGTATAGCCCAGATTGAATACCGTCGGGCTGCGGTCGGGCCGGTCCTTTTTCTCGTAGAAGGTGCCGAGCAGGCGGTCCCAGACGTAATTGGTGATGCCGTAATTGCCGTCTTCGTCGAAGTAATGATGCTCGTTGTGGCGCTGTTTCATGAATTGCACCCATTTCCACTTCGGCTTGAAAGAGAGGTGCTGGATGCAGTGCATGAATTCGTAATAGCAGGTAGTCACCACACCGGCCGCAAGCGCCGCAAAAGCCCCGCCCGGCCCGCCAATCGCCCAGCCGACTGGCACCGTGGCAATGACGATGGTCGGCAACGTGGTGTGCAGCGCGCCGAACAGCACTTCGAGGTGGTTCGGGTCCTGATGGTGGTCGTAATGGATGCGCTTCCACGTCGGCGACAGCCACTTGATACGGTACATCCATTGCCCGTGCAGGACGTACTGGTGGAGCAGGTGCCAGACCAGGGGATAGATGAAGACCGCGGCGCCGATTGCACCCAGCGTCTGCCACGTGCCGGCAGGCCACAGCACCCAGCCCAAAACGCACAGGGCCGTCACCGCCAGGTAGGCGACAATGGTGTAGTGCTGGAAATAGGCCGTCACCAGCTGGCCCAGCGTCATCCGGTCCAGATAGTGCGAGCGTTTCCAGAACGGCAGGTGGCTGTCGTCGGCAATCGTATGGTTCACGTCGGTTCGATCCTCGGGCATCGTCTGCGCCGATAGCAGAATTGGGATTCGCGCGCCAATGGTGTAAGTTTAAGGCCGTATTGGGGCAGAGGTGCTGAACAGGACGATGACAATTGACCAGCAGCTGATGCTCGATCCGGCGGTGATGGACGATCCCTACCCGTTCTATGATCGTCTGCGCTCCGAGGCGCCGGTGTGGCAGGCCGGACCGGACGACATCTTTGCGGTGACGTCTTTTGAACTGCTGGCCGAGGCAGCAAGGCGGATCGAGGATTTTTCTTCGGTGATGAACGCCTTTCTCTACAAGACCGATGAGGGCGTGCTCGCCAAGATTCCCACGGAACTGGGCGAACCGACCCTCGCAGTTGCAGATCCGCCGGTCCACACCGCGCACAAGCAAATGATCTTCCCGCAGTTCGTGTCGAAACGCATGGCGCTGATCGAGGACGAACTGACCCGATACGCCAATGATTGCATCGACCGGACGCGGGACATGGGCACATTCGATTTCATGGAGGAGATCGGCATTGCCGTACCGATCCGTGCCATCGCCATGCTGATCGGCTTTGCCGACAGCAACGACGAACTGCTGGCGCGCACGGCTTTCCAGCTTGTCGAACTGACCTCGGCCGCGCGCACCATGGAGGAAATGGGCCAGATCCAGCTCAACCACGAAGAAATCCGCGCATGGATGACCGACCAGCTGGAACGGCGCACGGGTGGCGAGAGCGAGCACCTGCTCGACGCGGTTAAGGCTGCGGTCGATTCGGGCCAGTTCAACCACGATCAGGCGATGACGACGATGATGACACTGCTTTCCGCTGGCGGTGAATCGACGTCGAGCCTGCTTGGCAATGCGGTGCGTATCCTTGCAGAGGATCCCGATATCCGCATGCGTCTCAAGGTGGATATGTCGCAGGTTCCAGCCTTCATCGAGGAAGCCCTGCGGATCGAATCGCCGTTCCGCAGCCACTTGCGTTCGGTTCCACGCGACACTTCGTTGGGCGGCGTCGATCTGCCCGCCGGATCGACCTTGCTCATGATGTGGGGTGCGGCCAACCGCGATCCCGCCAAATTCGAGAATCCGGCTGCGATCAATTACGGCCGCAAGCTCCAGCATGTCGCCTTTGGGCGCGGCATCCATCTGTGCGTCGGCGCGGCGCTGGCGCGAATGGAAGCGCGCATCGTGCTGACTGCCTTGCTTAAACGGGATGCATTCCCGGTACTGGACGACGCTACCTCGCCGCAATGGGAATACAGTTTGCAGGTCCGCCGCCATTCCCGCCTGCCGATGACATGGGCTGCATAGCTCCAAGGCATCGCGCGAAAAAGTGGGCACCGGTTCTTCGCAATATGCGACGTGACAACAAGGATACTGTTCGGACGTAACCCGATATGGACAGGCCTTGCCCGGCGCGATAGCGCAAGGCAGGGGGCTGGAATGACCTACAAGACACTTTTGATCGAGCGGCGCGGCGCGGCCGAATGGGTGACGCTCAACCGCCCTGACCGGCTCAACGCCATCGACACCACAATGACCGTCGAACTGTCGCATTATTTCGGCGCGCTCTGCGAAAACCGCGAGGTGCGCGTCGTCGTGCTGCGTGGCGCGGGCAAGGGCTTTTGCGCGGGCATGGACCTGAAGGAACATGCCGACGGCGTGGCGGAGCCACCGTTCGGGCGCGGCCTGGCGCAGCAGGGCACCATGTCCGAGATATACATGAGGATGCGGCGCTGCCCGCAGCCCATCATTTGCCTGATCCACGGCGCGGCAGCCGGCGGCGGCTTTGCCTTCGCGCTCGCGTCCGACATTCGCATCGCCGGGCAAAGCGCGCGCATGAACGCCGCCTTCATCCGCATCGGCCTCAGCGCCTGCGACATGGGGACAAGCTATTTCCTGCCGCGTCTGGTCGGCGTCAGCCTCGCGTCCGAGCTGATGCTGACCGGTCGCTTCATCAATGCGCAGCGCGCCCTTGCCACCGGGCTTGTTTCCGAAGTCGTGCCTGACGACCAGCTTGAAGCGACAGCACAAGGATTTGTCGACGACATGCTGGCGACCACGCCTATGGGCCTGCTGCTCACCAAGGAAGGGCTCAACATGGCGATCGATTCGCCCAGCCTCGAACACGCCATGGCCATCGAGAACCGCCAGCAATTGCTGGTCGGTCGCAGCGAGGATTTCCGCGAGGCCATCGCGGCACGCAGCGAGGGCCGCGAACCCGAATGGAAGGGAAAATAACGAGAATGCCGCTTACCATCGATCCCCCCGTCAAACTGGACACCGATCTGACGGGCCGCGTCGCGCTCGTCACCGGCGCAAGTTCGGGCCTTGGCTGGCGCTTTGGCCAGGTGCTCGCTGCCTGCGGTGCCAAGGTGGCGATTGCCGCTCGCCGCACCGACAAGCTGGACGAACGGTCCGAGATCATCGCCAAGGCGGGCGGCACTGCCATTCCGATCGAACTCGACGTCTCCGATGTCGAAGCAGGCCCGCCAGTCTTCGACCGCATCGAGAAGGAACTCGGACCCGTAGACATCCTCGTCAACAATGCCGGGGTCAATGCCGCCGGCTGGGCCTCGCGCATGTCGCTCGAACAGATCGACACCGGCATCGACACCAATTTTCGCGGGCCGTGGGTGCTCAGCGCGGAATTTGCCAAGCGACACATCGCCCGCAAGGGAGAGGCAGGCTGGATCGTCAATGTCGCCTCGATCGGCGCGTTCTTCTATTCCGGCGTTATCGCGGGCAGCCTCTATACCGTCACTAAGGCCGCCATGGTGCGCATGACCGAAGTGCTCGCCAAGGAGTGGGCGCCCTATCACATCAACGTGAACTGCATCGCACCGGGCACCATCGCCTCGGAAATGGTCCAGGGCATGATCGACCGGCGCGGCACCGATTTCATCGATGCCTTCCCGCGTGCGCGGCTCGGCCATCCCGACGATCTCGATTCGACGCTGCTGCTCCTTGTCTCGCCCAGCTCGCGGTTCGTGACGGGCACGGTAATCAAGGCTGACGACGGACAATTGCCGCGCTAGTCGCCCGCGAGGGTGACACAAGTGACACCTGTCCGCATGTCGAAACGCGCGGAATTGCGCGGGATCGCGACCCGAAAGTGACACATGCTGTAAAGACGGGAAAGGGCGCGTTGAGCGGGGCCGCGCAGGCTGGGCGCATATCCTCGAGAGGGCGGCAAGGTTCGACATGGCTTAGACATGTCGGTAGCCGCCCACGCCGATGTAGGAAAATCATGGCGCGGCCGTCGAGCGCGAGGATTTAGCGCACGACTACCGTAATTCCGCCGCAGGTCCGCAATTCAACCGAACACTCGTTCTCGCGCCTGTCTCATGCCTCGTCGGTCTTGCGTCGGGTCCGTGTGAAATCGGGCGCAGGTGTCAGGGCCGTGAACATTGCCGCTGTAATCAGGAATCCGGGAATCGCTGCCCAAACGACCGGCCAGTAGGATTGCGTCAGATCGTAAAGGTGGTTTGCCAGCAGCGGGCCAAGACCCATTGCCAGCGACGTGTTGAGGCCGACAATGCCGAAAAACAGGCCGAAGCTTCGCGGTCCGAACAGCGAACTTGTCAGATAGATCATTGTGCCGATCTTCATGCCGCCGGTCAGCGCATGGAAAATCAACGCCAGCATCGCCACCCAGGCCACCCCGGGGGCAAGGATCAGACAGGCCGGAAAGACGGTGGAGGCGAGGGCTGCGAATATCGCAAGGCGGCGCACGTCGAAGGTGTCGAGGAGCCAGCCGCCGACGAGCCGGCCGCCGATTGATGCGAGGCCCATAACACCCGCCACGGACACGGCTTCCAGTCAGGTCAGGCCGAAAATTTCGCTCGGCTCGGACTGGTTGCCGGATTCCGCCCTGTCCGGCGCAACGGGCGCCCTCGACCTTGGCACGAATGCAACCACCAGCAGCAGGGCGAGCCCGCACCAGAAGCAAGCCAGCCCGGTAAAGCCGATGCGCCAGTTGTAGGTCTGGATGAAATACTCGGCGAGCGGCGGGCCTGCCGCTGCGCTGATCCCCGCGCCGCACAGCGTCAGGGCAATCGCCATGCCCTTGGCCTTGTCAAAGACCGTGGAAACCGGGGCGAGCCACACCGTGGATGTGAAGGCGGCGGCGAGTCCAAAATGGCGTAGGCGCCCCACCAGTGCCAGAGTTGACTCACTTGCGACATCAGCATGATCGCCACAAATGTGCTGACCACGACGAAAATTCCGGTGTTCCGCGATCCGAAGCGATCGATGAGATGACCTGCCGGGGCCGACAGGAAAATTCCCATCATCGAGACAACCACCGGACCGGTCGAAATCTGGGCCCTGGTCCAGCCGAGTTCCTGTTCCATCGGCTCGAGCATGACCCCGAACGTGGCGCTCAACATGGCCGCGAACGCCATCCCCGAGGCTGTCGCAGTGACGAGCGGCCAGTGGCGTTGCCATTCCGCCAAGGCCGTAGGCTGCGGAGTTGTCACTCCGGTGTCACATTCTTGAGAGTCGGGACCATTTCCGGCGGTATCGATGCAGGCAGCATGCCCGGCGGCATGGCGCGGGTAAACGCGATCATGCGCGAGAACTTGCCGCTCGACCCGAGCGTAAAGTGATCGAGCGATACCATCGTGAATTGCGTCTTTCCGTTCCAACGCGTCTCAATCGCAATCTCGACAACGCATTCCTTGCCTGTACCAATATAAGCGACGCCTACCACGTTGGGCGACATCGGCCCGATGGTTCGGCTGAAGAATTCGTCGATCTGTTCACGTCCCTGCACCAGTGTCTCTCGGGCAGGCTCGTGGATGAAGACATCATCCTCGAACAAGTCCGCGACCTGCGATGCCTTGCCGCTATCCACGAGTTCCATGTACTTGGCCGCCATTCGGCAGGCTTTGGTATTCGGAACCATGCCTGCGACAGGCGCACCCGCATAGATCGTATAGCCGGGATAGGCTGGATCGGCAGGGCCTCCGGGAAGTTCGCGCGGTGCTGCCGCAGACAAGCTCACTGATGTAATAAAGAGCAAGCCGATCAGCGGAATGGCGTAGCGGTTCATGGTCTCTCGGTTCCTCTCGAATGGCGCGATGCGGAATACGACGGCAACTGCCGGGACAGGCACATCAGCCAGATTGCTTCGTCGTCGCGATGGGCACAGCCCGGAAGCAACCCAGAGTGCTCAGAAACCCCTCTGGATTGCTTCGTCAGTTACAGTTACTCGCAATGAGAAATGTTGGCAGGGCTTACGCCCATCCCCTCACCGCACCACGTCGATCCCGTAAAGCTCGGCGCAGTTGTCGCGCAGGATCCATTCCTTGTTCTGCCGTGACAGGCCCACCGTGTGCTCGGCGATGATGTCCTGGCTCCACGGCCACGTCGAATCCGAATGCGGGAAATCGTTGGCCCACATCAGGCGGCGCGGGTTCATGTAGTCGGCAAACTGGAACGCGGTGAAATCGTCCTGGAATGTCAGCCAGATGTTCTCCTTGAAGAACTCGCTCGGCAGCTTGGGCAGATCGGCATAGCCGTTCCAGTGCCGGTGCCGCCGGTAGTAGTGGTCCATCCGGTACATGTAGTGCGGCGCCCATCCGGCATCGGCCTCGACGCAAACCAGCTTCAGGTTCGGATGCCGCTCGAAAATGCGGCCAAAGATGAACATCGAGAGGATGTCCTGGCAATTGCGCATGATCCCGAATGTGCGCGCGACCGGCGGACCGCGCCCTTCCGAACGCGGCGGATTGGCGGCGCGCTTGCCGGCAAGGATGTTGTTGCCCTCGATGAAGCCCTTGGTCATGCCGCTGGTCAGCACGTGGAAGCTGAGCGGAATGTCCATCTCCTCGGCTGCGGCGAAGAACGGATCCCACAGTGGCTGGTCGAAATCCTCGGGCGTTTCCGGTTCTCCCGGCATCATCACCCCGCGAAAGCCCATGTCCTTGATCGCGCGCAGGTCTTCGATGGCCTGTTCGGGCGTGATGAGGATCACCTGCCCCAGCCCATAGATGCGGTCTGGCGCTTCCGCGCAGAAGGTCTCCAGCCAGCGGTTGTAGGCCCATGAGCAAGCACGCTTGTATTCGCCGTCGGGGTGGTTGCAGATCAGCATGTTGACGGTGGGGTAAATGAATTCGGCCTGGACTCCGTCGCGGTCCTGATCGGCCACCCGGTATTTCGGGTCCCAGCCGGACAGGTGGAGGTCGGCAAACCGCTCGTCGGTCACCTTGATGTCCTTCGGGTCCTTGCCTGCCGCCGCCAGCAGGCCAAGCGCAATCGGACGCGCGAAGCCCTCGACGAAGAACGCCTCGCCACCCTTGTCGCCTTCGATGGCGACGTGCGGGGCGCGATCGCGGAACGCCGGATCGATGAAATCGACGTACATGTTGGGCGGTTCGGTGATGTGCGAATCGGCGGAGACGGCCAGGATCGGGCGCGTCTCGTCCGTAGTCTCTTCACGTGTCAGTTCGGCAACGGTCATCGGTGTCTCTCCTGTTTCAGGCAGGCTGCAATTGGCGGCCCAGCATCTTGCGAGCTTCTTCGGGCGTGGCGATCTCGCGGCCATGCTCTTGCGCAATAGCGACAAGCTTGCGGACAATGTCGGCATTGGTTGGCTGGCCGAGCGAGGCGTAGGTCGTATCGCCGAGCCCTGCCGAAACATGCCCGCCTTCGCGCAGGATCGTGGGCATCAGGTCGAACACCTCCTTGCCTCCGCACAGAACGCTCCACTCCATTGCCTCGTCCGGCATATTGTCGAGATAGGCGCGCAGGCCCGCTTCGGTCGTGGGATGGCCCATTACGCCGTTCCCGCCAGACAGCACCAGCGTCACGAAGGCCGGAGCGGGCACCAGTCCGGCGGCGAGAAAGGCCCCGGCCAGCCGCAGGTTGGGGATCGACCACGAACATAGCTGCGGCCGAACGCCCCATTCGCGCAGTCGGCCGGCCATGTAGCGCAGGTTCGCGCCGGTGTTCACGTAGACCTGGCCATCGCCGACGAATTCGCTGCTGGCCCAATCAAATACGTCGATGTTGTTGGAGCCGGTGTCGAGCGGTGCCATGTCTGGCGCAAGGCCCATTTCAGCTAGCGCCTCGATGTGCGCCATGCGCTGGTCCGGCCCGGCGCCGCCGAAGAACTGGCCCAGCGTCGGGTGGACCAAAACGTCTGATTCTGCGCGGATGCCCGAGACGATCTGGCGGTAAACCTCCGGATCGCTCGTCTCGCTGCCGTCGGCGTTGCGCCCGTGGAAATGGACGATGGCTGCGCCCGCCTCGGCGCAGTCCAGCGCATCGGTGACGATCTCGTCTGGCGTATAGGGGACGTTCGGATTGTCGACCTTTTGCGCCGCCTCGTTCATCCTCACTTCGATAATCAGCTTTTTCATGGCGACTCTCCCGAGGGAGAGACTACGCCCTTTGCGCGGCGGCGCAAGCGCAGGCTGAGCCGACTATTCCTCGGTGCGGATCAGCACCGTCTCGCCCACCAGCGCGAACAGGATGAACGGCGCCCAGGCGGCAACGAACGGCTGATACCCGCCGAAATTGCCCATCGCGAGCGCCGCATTATCGACGACGAAATAGGCAAAGCCGAGCGCCATGCCAATCACCGCGCGGATCAGCAGCTGGCCGGAACGCGCGAGACCGAATCCTGCAACCGCCCCCAGCAACGGCATCAGCAGGGCCGACAGCGGGCCGGACAGCTTGTGCCACCAGGCCGCGTCGAGCTCGCTGGTGCGGCGCCCGGCAGCCTTGAGCGCAGCGATCGAGCGCGACAGTTCGAATATGTTCTGGGCATCGGCGTCGACCTTGCTGATACGGACCTGAGCCGGCGTGATTCTCGGCGCGACGGTGATGCTTGCCAGTTTCGTGTTCTGCATTCCTGCAACATCGAAGCGCGCTGCCTGCTCGAGCTTCCAGCCCGGCGCGGCATAGCTCGCACGCGGAGCGCGGATCTGTTCGACGATCATGTCGCGGCTGTTGCGCCGGTAATAGGTGACCTGCCGCATGTGCATGCCGTCATCGCCCTCGGTCACCACACCTGCGGCAAGGATATGCTGCCCATCAGACAGATATACATTGTCGCGCACGCGCGATGCGCGCGGCACCGGTCCGTAATCGACCGCCTTCCATGCTTCGAGCGTGGCCGTTGCGCGGGTCACGATCCGCTCGTTGAACACAAAGCTCACCGCCGATACCGCCAGCGCGGTGATCATCAGCGGGGCAAGCACCTGATGCGCCGAGAGGCCCGCCGCCTTCATCGAAATGACTTCGGAATTCTGGTTGAGCCCCACCAGGGTGATGATCGTGGCGAGCAGCACCGAATAGGGCAGGAACCGGGCGATCAGCTGCGGCACGCGCAGCGAAACGTAATGCAGCAGCTGCGCTTCGCCATTGCCGGGATGCTCGAGAATGTCACCGCTCTCGCCCAAGAGGTCGAGGATCATCAGCACCAGCACGAGCATGACCAGCACCGCAAGGATGCGGGTGATGAATAGCCGCGACAGGTAAAGCACAAGAGTGCGCGAGGGGAAGAATTCCATCTCCATCGTTGCCCGCCTGCCCTATTCCGCCGGTGCCGGAGTGGGTTCGAAGGTCGGCAACACCTTCTGGCGCCTGAGCAGCGAACGCAGCCGCTTGCCCGCGCTGCTGGCGAATTTCTCGAGCCAGCCGATCGCCTGACCGCCGGGCACATAGGCGACGCGGTAATACATCCAGAAGATCAGCACGGCGAACACCACGAAGGGTCCCCACAATGCCAGCACCGGATCGATCCGGCCAAGCCCGGCAACATCCTCGCCGTACTGGTTGATCTTGTGATAGGCGACGATCATCACGATCGAGACGAAAAGCCCTAATGCGGAAGTCGAACGCTTGGGCGGAATCGCCAGGGCCACGGCGAGCAACGGCAGCAGCAACATCATGATGACCTCGACCATGCGGTAATTGAACGAGGCCTGGGTTCCGGCACGTTCGGCCGCACTGCTCTCATCGCTCCAACCGATACGCAGAAGTTCGGGCAGGATATATTCTCGGTTCTTGCCTCCGCGCTCGCGAAACCGTTCGATCGCGGGAAGGTCGATCGGCAGGTCGTGTCTGGAGAACGACAGCACCCGCGGCTCCTGCCCCGGCATGTCCTGCACGATCTGACCTTCGACGAGGCGCAGAATGATCGTATCCGGCTTGTCGCGCAACGCGAGAAAACGCCCTTCCTGCGCGGAAATCGAAAGTACCTGCCCCTTCTCGTTCGCAACCCTTGCGAAAATCCCGATCAGGCGGCGGCCGTCCTCCTGGCTTTCCTCAATCCGCAAGGCCATGCGATCCTTGAGCGTGGTGAACTCGCCAACCTTGATCGTGGCGCCAAGCGCGCCGCTCTTCAGTTCGTAGTTCAGTTGCTCGTAGTAGTAACGCGCGAGCGGCTGGAGATAGCCGACAATGGCGAAATTCACGATCACCAGCGCGATCGTGATGAGATAGGGCACGCGCAACAGGCGCGTGTAGCTGAGGCCCACTGCGCGCATTACGTCGAGCTCGCTGGTCGTTGCCAGCTTGCGGAAGGCCAGCAGGATACCCAGCATCAGGCCGAGCGGGATTGCAAGGCTCGCATATTCAGGGATGAGATTGGCCAGCATCTTGAACACCACGCTGACCGGCCCGCCTTCGGTGGCGACAAAGTCGAACAGCCGCAGCATCTTGTCGAGCATCAACAGCGAGGCAGCGAGCATGAAGATGCCCAGCATCGGCATCAGCACGAGCCGGAAAATGTATCGGTCAATCGCGGTGATGAAAGGCAAGTGATCTCGGTCCGGTTCGCGCTTTGATACCCGGGCTATCGTCTGCCCGGCATGCAACAACCCGGCTTTATCCGCTGCCATGCCCAAGGGGCAAGCCCCTCAAGGCCTTATGCCAACACACCGTTCGGAGCAGTTACGCTTTCTCTAGCGTGCATTGCAGCGGATGCTGGTTCTGCCGCGCAAGATCCATGACCTGGTTCACCTTGGTCTCGGCGATCTCGTAGGGGAAAATGCCGCACACGCCGACACCCTTCTGGTGGACGTGAAGCATGACGCGGGTTGCCTGTTCGAGATCCATTCCGAAAAATCGCTTCAGCACCAGGACCACGAATTCCATCGGCGTGTAATCGTCGTTGAGCATCAAGACCTTGAACTGGCTCGGCCGCTTGGGCTTGGTGCGTGTCTTCGTCGCCAGACCGACCTGGCTGTCGTCATCGCCCTGACCGGGCCGATCATTACCATCGTCGCCATCATCGGCCGCGCGCGGATCGCGCCCGAAAGGGACCGGATAGCGCACAAGCACGTCGCAAGGTTCAGAATTGAGATTCATCGTACCAGAATACCGCAAGCCGGGGTCGGTTCACAAGACCTACACCTTGCCGCCTTGCAGTTACCAAAAAGCGAAAGGGCCAGGCGACGTCATGCCGCCCGGCCCCTTGCCGGTGATGGTCGTTTGCGCGGCTCAGGCGGCGGCGCTGCGAACCTTTTCAACCGCAAGGCTGACGCGGCTCGAAATCGGCGCTATCGCATCGCTCGCGATCTTGATCATTGCTTCGGTGTTCTTGGAGCCATAGGCGACGGCATCATCGAACCCCTTGCGGAACATCTCGCTCTGCAGCTGGATCAGGTCGGTCGGCGACTTGGCAGCAGCCATTCCCTTGACGTCGGCAGAGACCGATTCGAACAGCGAGCGGCTTTCGGCAACGAAATTGGTGCCCATATCCTGCAGGCCTTCGGTAAGGACCTTGCCCGATTCGACAACGGCTTCGACATTGCCCTTGGTGAACTCGGCGTAGTCGCCCAGCATGGCCGAGCTTTTCTCGAAAGCGTCCTTGGCCTTGGCCTGGGCTTCGGTGATCATGGTCTCAAATCCATCGGTAATCTTGGTCTTCATGGTCATGGTCGTATCCTTGGCTTTCGCAATTGCAGTAGAGGTAGATTCAGGAATGTTGAGTGCGGGAACAGCCGCGTCATTGGACTTGGGCGTGGCCTTGATTGGCTTTGCCGCGGCTTTCGCCTTTCCGTTCTCACTATCGGCCATTGATCAGGTTCCTTGCTCGCTCGCTGCGAATGACATTTATGTTGCAGTGCACAATAGTCATCGCCGACGCGAAGTCAAGCAGCTTTTTGTGCAGTGCAACATAACTTGCCGCGAGCCGCCGCAGCGGCACACCTGCTTGTCGCAGCGGGACGAGTCTAGCGGGTCATGACGTAGCGGCCTGGCGCATTCTCTATCACCGTGTCAGACTTGCCTCCCGGTTTGCGCTTGCCGGTTGCCGCCACGGTCTGCGGATCGTGCCGCTCCAGCCAGTCGTACCAGTGCGGCCACCAGCTACCCGGATGTTCGCTCGCCCCTGCAAGGAACTCGTCGAGCGAATCCGCGGCTCCACTATTTGTCCAGTATTGGTATTTCTTCGCCTCGGGTGGATTGACGACGCCGGCGATATGGCCGGACCCGGCAAGCAGGAAAGTCCAGGGGCCGGACAGGTACCGTGTCAGCTTCCAGACGCTTTGGGGCGGCGCGATATGGTCTTCCTTTCCTGCCTGGATGTAACAGGGAACCGCGATGCGCCTGAGATCGATCGGTTCGTCGCAGGCGCTCAGCGCATCGGGCAACACCAGCCGGTTGTCGCGATAAAGGTCGCGCAGGTAGTCGCGATGCCACTTGGCGGGAAGATTGGTATAGTCGCCGTTCCAGTGCAGCAGGTCGAAGACCGGGTAATCCTCGCCCTTGATGTAATGGTTCTCGACATAGTTCCATAGCAGCTCGTTGCCGCGCAGCAGGTTGAACGTTGCCGAAAGATAACGGCCGTCGACATAGCCGTCGGTCGCCAGCGCGCGCAGCATCTCGATCTGGCTGTCATCGACGAAGTGCAGAAGATCGCCCGCATCCTCGAAGTCGACCTGCGCGGTGAAGAAGGTTGCGCTCGCGACCTTGTCGGCAATGCCCTTGCGCGCCATCACCGCCAGCGTCGCGGCAAGCGTCGTACCCGCGACGCAATAGCCGATCGTGTGAACGTTCGGCACCTTGAGCCGTTTGCACACACGCTTGATAGCTTCGATCTGCGCAGCGATGTAGTCGTCCCAGGTCAGGTCCGCCATCGACGCGTCGGCCGATTTCCACGAGACCATGAAAACGCTGATGCCCTGCGCCACGGCCCAGCGCACGAAGCTCTTCTTCGCATTGAGATCGAGGATGTAGAACCGGTTGATCCAGGGCGGAAAGATTACCAGCGGGGTCTTCAGCACCTTCTTCGTCGTGGGCGTGTACTGGATGAGCTGGAACAGCGGCGTCTCGTAAACGACCTTGCCGGGCGTTTCGGCCAGGTTGACGCCAAGTTCGAAAGCGCCGGAGGCCGTGTGGCTCAACTGACCGCGCGCGAGATCCTTGAGCAAGTGATCCATGCCATCGACGACGCTCTGCCCGCCTGTCTCGCGGGCACGCTCCAGCGCCACGGGATTGGTCAGAGTGAAATTCGAGGGGCTGAGGGCATCGACCAGCGCACGCGTCGCGAATTGCAGCTGGCCCTTGCGCTCGGGTTCAAGGCCCTCGGCCTGCTCCGCCATCGCGATCAGTTCGTTCGACAGCATCAGATAGCTCTGATGCAAAACCGCGAAGAACGGGTTTTGCCGCCACAGCGGATCGGCGAACCGCTTGTCGCTGAGCGGCATCTGCGGGCCATCCTCGCCTGCGGCTTTCGCTTCCTCGGCCTTCGGCCCGATGCCATATTGGCCCAGCACCGTCTGCATGAGGTCGAGCCCGTCGGCCCACAATTTCTTGTGATGGTCAGGATCGGATAGCGGCAGGGCACGCAGGATCTGTTCGGCACTCGCAACCCATTTCACCGGATCGGAGTAATGCGGCATGGGGCGCTGCTGGCCCAGTTGCGTCGCCTGATAGTCGAGCCACATCGCTTGCATCTTGCGCGCGATGCCGGCCCAGTGGACCTGCCCCTTCTCGTTCTCTCCCGATGATGCACTGCCCGCCAGCTGACCGAACAGGCTCTGGAATGCTTTTGTCTGTGCCTCGACGAATTCCCCGATGGCGGCATCGGACTTGGCGTCGGTCTTGTCGGACATGAGGTGCGAATTCTCCGGCGAAGCAATGACAATAGGGCTTTTGCCAGCGGCAGTTTATCGCCTACATGGGCCGGTGCGGCAAGTGGGCCGCGCGTTAACATAGACAAAGATTGCCAAGAGGTCATGGAAGACGAATTCTACCGCATGAAGCGACTGCCGCCCTATGTCATCGCCGAAGTCAACGCGATGCGGCACGCAGCACGGCAGGCAGGCAGGGACATCATCGACCTCGGCATGGGCAATCCCGACCTGCCGCCGCCCCAGCATGTCATCGACAAGCTGTGCGAGGTCGCACAGGATCCCGACGCGCACGGCTATTCGCAATCGGCCGGCATCCCGGGCCTGCGCAAGGCGCAGGCGGACTACTATGCGCGCCGCTTCGGGGTCGATCTCGATCCCAACAAGGAAGTGGTGGTGACGCTGGGCTCGAAAGAAGGGCTCGCCAGCCTTGCCACTGCGATCACCGCGCCCGGCGACACGATCCTTGCGCCCAACCCGTGTTACCCGATCCACACCTTCGGCTTCATCATCGCTGGAGCCTCGATCCGCTCGGTGCCGACCACGCCGGACGAACAATATTGGGAAGCGCTGGAAAAGGCGATGCACTTCACCGTGCCGCGACCGACCGTGCTGATCGTCAACTATCCTTCGAACCCGACTGCCGAGACGGTCGGCATCGAATTCTACGAACGGCTTGTCGCCTGGGCGAAGGAAAACAAGATCTGGGTCTTGTCCGACCTCGCCTATTCCGAACTCTACTATGAAGGCAATCCGACCCGCTCGATCCTTGAGGTTCCCGGAGCCAAGGATATCGCGGTCGAATTCACCTCGCTCTCCAAGACCTATTCTATGGCCGGATGGCGGATGGGCTTCGCGGTCGGCAATACCAAGCTGATCTCCGCACTCATGCGGGTGAAAAGTTACATCGACTATGGAGCTTTCACCCCAATCCAGGCGGCCGCGGTTGCAGCGCTCAATGGTCCGCAGGACATCGTCGAAAAGAATCGAGAGCTCTACCGCAAGCGTCGCGATGTCATGGTCGAGGCGTTCGGTCGCGCCGGATGGGACATCCCCAGCCCCCGGGCGAGCATGTTCGCCTGGGCGCCCTTGCCGCCTTCATTGGCGGAAATGGGCAGCCTCGAATTCTCCAAGCAGCTTCTCACCCAGGCTGAAGTCGCGGTCGCGCCGGGGGTGGGCTACGGCGAGGACGGCGAAGGATACGTGCGCATCGCCATGGTCGAAAACGAACAGCGGCTTCGCCAGGCGGCGCGCAACATCAAGCGTTACCTGTCCGGCATGGGCGTAAATAGTTCCGCCGCCTGATTGCGGACAGGTCAAGAATCTCATTACTCTCGCTTTCCTGATACAGCTTGGTGATTCCCTTCGCGCGCGAGTCGCGCTGGCGTGGGTCCGCCATTGACAGGGTAAAGGGGAGTGGGCTTCGTGCGCGAGTTTCGCTGGCTTACCGCGAACACGATCCCGCCGCATCTCGACTTGCGAGATTGCGGCTGGCTCCTTCTGGACGACGCGCACGACACCGACGAATGTGTGGGCGTGGCCCATGTCAGGGGCATGACACCGCGCCTGTGGCTTGATTTCCTCGGCCGCCACGGTCGCCTCGCTCGTCGCCTGATGCTGCTGATTGGCATCGACGACGCCGTGGACCGTGCCCGCATGTTGCGGCTCGGCTTCGGCGAAGTGACCGGCGAAGACATCGCCCTGCCCGAACTCGACGCCCGTGCGCGCCGCCTGTCAGCCCTCGAGGACACTTTGCCGCGCTACCGCCGGATCGGACGGCTCAACCTGGACCTGCTGGCGCGCGAAGCCTATGTCGACGAGCGCCCGCTGGGCCTGCATCCGCGCGAGTTCGGCCTCTTGTGGCGGCTGGCGGATACACCGGGCCACCCGGTCAGCAAGGAATCGCTGGTCAAGGACGTGCGGCGAATGGGCTTCGTTCCCGAGACCAACAGCCTGGCGGTCCACGTCTCGCGGCTGCGCGGAAAGCTCAACACGGCCGGGCTGGAGGGGATTGTGGAGACGGCGCCCAGCGGCGGCTACTGCCTGCGCCCCGAAGATTCCCTGCTGCCGACAGCCGCATCGTTCTGAACAATGCCCGCCCCACTGACCGCAGACGACCGCTTCGAGATCGCAAACCTGCTGGCCCGCTATGCCTACGCGATGGACGGGACCGATCCTCAAGCCTTCCTCGATTGCTTCATTCCCGATGCCGAAATGGATATCGGCTATCGGACGGTCTCGGGAGAGGCCGAGATGCGCGAATTTGCGGATTACTTCGCGGCAAAGCCGGGCCGCCCGTGGTATCACCACATCACGACAATCTCGATCGAGGGCGACAGTGAGCGGGCGCGATCGCGGTGCTACATGATCATGACCGATCTCGACGACGAAGGCCGCACGCAGCACGCGGGTTGCTGCAATTATCACGACGAATTCGTGAAGCTGGATGGCCGCTGGTTGATGGCCAGGCACACCGTCGTGGTGTGATCCCGACTCAGGCCGAATGGGTAGCGCGCAGGTTTTCCAGTGCCCTTGTCGCGATTGGCGACAGCCCCTCGCCGCCGTGCTCCAGCAGTTGCGCCTTCATCCGCGCGTCCCAGAATTTCTCGATGTGATCGAGAGTAGCGGCAACCGCTTGCTCCTCGCCAAGCACGGCGAAATTGCGGGCGATCTGGTTGGCCATGTAGACGAGCTTGCCCGCGTCCATGGTTATTCCGCCGGCTCGGCTGGTTCGATCCGCCGGGCGCGGCCAGCCATCTCGGCATAGTCTTCCTGCCAGTCGGTCGGCCCGTTGCTGGGCGTTACCTGTACCGCCGTCACCTTGTATTCCGGGCAATTGGTCGCCCAGTCGGAATACTCGGTGGTCACGACATTGGCCTGCGTCTCGGGATGGTGGAACGTGGTGTAGACCACACCGGGCGCGACCCGGTCGGTGACCTCGGCGCGCAGCGTCGTCTCGCCCTTGCGACTGGCGAGCCGCACCCAGTCGCCCGATTTGAGGCCGCGGTTCTCGGCATCGACGGGATGGATTTCCAGCACGTCTTCCTCATGCCACACGACGTTCGCCGTGCGCCGGGTCTGCGCCCCGACATTGTATTGAGACAGGATGCGCCCGGTAGTCAGCAGCAGCGGGAAGCGCGGGCCGGTCTTCTCGTCGGTCGGCACGTAGTCCGTGACAACGAACAGGCCCTTGCCGCGCACGAAGCCCGCCTCGTGCATGACCGGCGCACCATCGGGATGCGCGTCGTTAACAGGCCATTGCAGCGAGCCTTCAGCGTCCAGCCGATCGAATGAGACGCCCGCAAAGGTCGGCGTGAGCCGCGCGATCTCGTCCATCACCTGCGACGGGTGGGTGTAGTCCCATTGCAGTCCCATTGCATTGGCGAGCGCCTGCGTGACCTGCCAGTCCTCAAGACCGTTCGCCGGTTCCATCACCTTGCGCACAAGCTGAATGCGCCGCTCGGCATTGGTGAAAGTGCCGTTCTTTTCGAGGAAGGTCGAGCCCGGTAGGAAGACATGGGCGTAGTTTGCAGTTTCGTTGAGGAACAGGTCGTGCACGATCACACATTCCATCGCCGCCAGCCCGGCAGCAACGTGCTGCGTATCAGGGTCGGACTGGAGGATGTCCTCGCCCTGAATGTAGATCGCGCGGAAGCTGCCATCGAGCGCGGCATCGAGCATGTTCGGTATGCGCAGCCCCGGCTCCTCGTCGAGCGTGACCTGCCAGTCCGCCTCGAACAGCGCGCGCGTATCGCCATCCGAGAGATGACGATAACCGGACAATTCGTGCGGGAACGAGCCCATGTCGCAGGCACCCTGGACATTGTTCTGGCCCCGCAGCGGGTTTACGCCGACACCGGGACGACCGATGTTGCCGGTCGCCATGGCAAGGTTGGCGATCGCCATGACAGTCGATGAACCCTGCGAATGCTCGGTAACGCCGAGCCCGTAATAAATTGCCCCGTTTCCGCCTGTCGCGAACAACCGCGCGGCCGCGCGCAGATCGGCGGCGGGAACACCGGTGACGTCTTCGAGGAATTCCGGGCTGTGGCGCTCTTCGGCAACGAAGCGTGCCCAGTCCTCGAAAGCTACCATATCGCAGCGTTCGCGCACGAATTGCTCGTCGACCAACCCTTCGGTGACGATCACGTGCGCCATGGCGGTCAGCACTGCGACATTGGTTCCGGGCCGCAGCGGCAGATGATGTGCTGCTTCGATATGTGGCGAACGCACCAGATCGATGCGGCGCGGATCGATCACGATCAGCTTGGCGCCCTGCCGCAGGCGACGCTTCATGCGGCTGGCGAAGACCGGATGCGCGTCGGTCGGGTTCGCGCCGATCACGAGGATCACGTCGCTGTGCATTACCGAGTCGAAATCCTGCGTGCCCGCAGACGTGCCAAAGGTGGTCTTGAGGCCGTAACCGGTCGGCGAATGGCAGACCCGCGCGCAGGTATCGACATTGTTGGAGCCGAACCCGGCGCGCACCAGCTTCTGCACGAGGAAGGTTTCCTCGTTGGTGCAGCGGCTCGATGTGATGCCTCCCAGCGCCCGTGCTCCGTGTTGCGCCTTGATCGCGTCGAGCTTGCCTGCCGTGAACGCCAGCGCCTCGTCCCATGAAACCTCGCGCCACGGCTGATCGATGGTCTCGCGAATCATCGGCGAGGTGATGCGATCGGCGTGGTTGGCATAGCCCCAGGCGAAGCGGCCCTTCACGCAGGAGTGACCGCGATTGGCCTTGCCGTCCTTCCACGGCACCATACGCACCAGTTGCTCGCCGCGCATCTCGGCGCGGAAGGTGCAGCCCACCCCGCAATAGGCGCAGGTGGTAACGACAGAGCGTTCGGGCTTGCCGATTTCCTTGACCGACTTTTCCTGAAGCGTCGCGGTCGGACAGGCCTGCACGCACGCGCCGCAAGAGACGCATTCGCTGGAGAGGAAGTCGTCTGTGGTCTGCCCGGCGCTGACCATGGAGGCGAAACCGCGCCCGTCGATGGTCAGGGCGAGAGTGCCCTGCACTTCGTCGCAAGCGCGCACGCAGCGAGAGCAGACAATGCATTTGCTGGGGTCGAAATCGAAATAGGGGTTTGACGTATCGGTCGCGAGGCCGAGGTGGTTCTCGCCCGCATAGCCATAGCGGACGTCGCGCAGACCGACGGCGGCGGCCTGATCCTGAAGTTCGCAATCATTATTGGCCGAACAGGTCAGGCAATCGAGCGGATGATCGGAAATATAGAGTTCCATCACACCACGCCGCAGCTTTTCGAGCCGGGGCGTCTGTGTGGAAACCTGCATGCCCTGTTCGCACGGCGTGGTGCAGCTCGCGGGCGTGCCCTTGCGGCCTTCGATCTCGACGAGGCACATGCGGCATGAACCGAAGGCTTTCACATTGTCTGTCGCGCACAGCTTGGGGATCGAACCGCCGATCTCGCTCGCCGCACGCATCACCGACGTTCCGGCAGGCACGGTGACCTCGCGCCCATCGATGGTGAGGGTCACGCTTTCCTCGGCGAGCACTTCGGGTGTGCCGAAATCCTTTTGCCGTTCATAGGTCACGGCGTTTCTCCACTTCGGCCAAATCCGCCGGTGTGTTGATATTAGCAGGTTTGGCGGCGAGTTTCACGCCGCGCGCACCGATCGCCTCCGCAAAGGCGAGCATCGAGTGACGGCCATCGCCATGAAGGATATTCTCGATCGCCTCGACCGCGCTGGCCGGCCACAGCCCGACGACCGGCTGGCTATCCAGATAGGCCGGAGCGGGCGCTAGCAGTTCCGGCAGGTTCTCGGGCAGCCCCAGGCTATCTACGCCCATGGTCAGGACCGCCTCGTAACTCTCGTCTCGCGCAAGATGCAGTGCCGCAGCAATGCCGCCGAGCGGACCCGCGCCCGGTGCGGGCCAGTCCGGCACAGTGGGCGCCGGAGCGGTCTCACGACCCGCGACAACGACATGCTCGCACCAGCCCGACAGTGTATCGACTGCTCGCGCTAGCAGCGTGTGGCCGCCGAGTTCGGCGAGAGCCTTGTCGCTACCGAAGCGGCTCGATTGCCCGCCTGCGAGGACGCAACCCAAGATCATGCGCGTTCGCGCCAGCCGGACGGATAGGCCGCGCCGGCGAATTCGAGAATCGACTGCGGCAGTGCGATTTGCTCGACCACACTACCATCCTTGGTGAGCGTGATGTCGAGCGCAGCACTCATCGTTTTCATCACGGGATGCTCCGCGCCGAACACAGTCTGCGATGGCGTCACCTGATCGTAAAAGTCGGAGAGTGGCGCGCTGGCCAGCAATTCCAGACGATAAGGTTGCTGCTCAAGAGAGAGCGAGATCTCACCATTGGCCGCATCGATCGTGCTTTCGGCATGATGGTTTCCCGGTGTCGGCAGCAGCAACAGGCGATGATCGCCGAGGAGAAGCTGGCCGGACCACATGTCTCCGCCGCGCCCCGAACTCTTTCCGCCTTCGACCAGCATCAGCTTCGCCCTGTCGCCCGTCGCAACGAGATAGGTGAAGCCGGGCGCAGCCGAACTGCTCCAGCCCCGCTCGATGTAGACTACACCGGTGCCGCCGTGCCGGTCATGCGCATCGCTGAACTGGTATTCGACGAGCGTGCCCAAGGTGAAAATGAACCAGTGGCTCGCCGCACCCGGAGGCGAATCCGTCTCGGGGGTGAAAGGGCCGTTGGCCGGGTTGCATTGGTTCCAGTAATGCGTGTGCTCCGATCCGATCGTGGCACTCAGCGCCGCGTCGGGCAGGGTCAGCTCGATCCAGTCATGGCTGATGACCGCCGCGCCGGGCACTTCGAAACGGAATGCACAAGGACTGTCGCCCGCACCCGCATCGAGCGTCACATCGTCGGCGTAATAGTCGTATTCGCGAAAACCGCCGCCCAGCGGAAAGAACGCGATATGCAGATAGGCGCTCTGCGGCTCGCTCTGGCCCCGTTTCAGAGAGGACAAGAAGGCGATCTTGAAAAAGCCAACCTCGGGATCGTTGATGTAGGCATACCAGTAGTCGGCCCATGGCGCGCCGGCAGGTGGCTGGGGCTTGTAAGCGGCCAGTGCCTCGGCATTGAAGGTGCTTGCGAGCGACGCGTTCATTCAAAGTCCTCCGGCCAGTGCCGAAGTGCCGACAGCACCGGATAGGGCGTAAAACCGCCGAGCGCGCACAGCGAGGCGTCGCGCATGGTCTCGCACAGGTCTTCGAGCAAGGCTACGTCATCGTCGCGGCTGCGACCTTGCTTCGACGCATTGTGCATTTGCGGCAGCGCCTCGACTGCGTCCGCTCTCCTGCCGCCATCACGAATGCGGTCAATCAATTCCACGCCGCGGGTCGATCCGATCCGGCAAGGCGTGCATTTGCCGCAGCTTTCCGCCGCGCAGAATTCCATAGCGAAACGCGCCATTGCGCCCATGTCGGCGCTGTCGTCGAATACGACTACGCCGCCGTGGCCGATAAGGCCGTCCGCCGCCGCATAGGCCTCATAGTCGAACGGCAAGTCGAACTGGTCGGGATGGATGTAGGCCCCGAGCGGTCCGCCAACCTGAACCGCCTTCACCGGGCGACCGGTGAATGTCCCGCCACCAATTTCGTTGACCAGTTCGCCCAGCGTGATCCCGAACGCCGTCTCATAGAGTCCGCCGTGCTTGATATTCCCGGCGATTTGGATCGGCATGGTGCCCTTCGAGCGCTCAATGCCCAGGCTACTGTAGAGCGAAGCGCCTCCCACGGTCAGGATGTGCGGAATTGCTGCGAGTGTCAGCACATTATTGACCACGGTCGGGCAGCCGAACAGGCCTTCGATGGCTGGCAGTGGCGGCTTGGCCCTGACTTCACCGCGCTTGCCTTCGAGCGAATTGAGCAGCGAGGTTTCCTCACCGCAGACATAGGCCCCGGCCCCTACCCGCACCTCGATGGCGAATGGCGCGATGCGGTCCGCACACAAAGCTAAAGCCGAGTTGAGCTTTGCTATGGCGTGCGGATATTCACTGCGCACATAGATGTAGCCTCGCTGCGCACCGACAGCATGTGCGGCAATCGCCATGCCCTCGATCAGCGCGAAGGGATCGCCTTCCATCAGCATGCGATCGGCAAAAGTGCCGCTGTCGCCCTCATCGGCATTGCAAACGATATATTTGCGCGCGCCTGCCGCCTGCAGGACGGTGCGCCACTTGATCCCGGCCGGGAAACCTGCGCCACCGCGTCCGCGCAGGCCGGAGGCGATGACATCCTCCACCACGGCCTCGGGCGTCATCGAACGCGCTCGCTTCAGCCCCGCCCATCCGCCCGAGGCGGCATAGTCCTCCAGGCTGAGCGGTCGCGTCTTGCCTGCCCGCGCAAAAGTCAGCCGGTGCTGGCCAGCAATGAACGGGTGGTCCTCGATCTTGCCGATAGCCTTTTCGCTGCTGCTATCCAGCACCGAGGTGACATCGCCGGGTTCGATAAGGCCCCAGCCCTGCCCATCGATCTCGACCAGCGGTTCCAGCCAGTGCATGCCCCACGACGATACCCGTTCGACTTCGCAACCTGCCGCCTCAAAGGCGCGCGCCACTTCGTCGGCCCCACAGGCCAGTGCGAGCGCGTCGTCGGAGATGCGGACGACAGTCATGCGCTTTCGATCAGGTTGGTCAGGCGGTCTTCATCGAGCCGCGCATGGACCGTATCGCCGATCCGCGCCGCCGGCCCCGCCGAACACAGCCCAAGACAATAGACCGTCTTCAGCCGCACCCGTTCTCCAGCGGCAGTCTGCGCCGCCGCGACAAGCGCTTCGACGCCACTCGCCTGGCAGGCCTCGGCCCGGCACAACTCGACGCAGGGGCGAGGATCGGCCTCGGCGCTGAAATCGTGGTAGAAGCTGACGACGCCATGCACTTCGGCGCGGGTCAGGTTGAGCGCCTTGGCAATCGCCGCTTCAGCCTCGGGCGAAATGCATCCGAACTCGCCCTGCACATCATGCAGGACAGGCAGCAGCGGCCCTTCGCGGTCTGTGTGCTCCGCAACAATCTCGGCAACACGCTCCGCCACGCTCACGCCTTCATCCTCTCCGCATGCCATGCAACATGTTCGGCCATGAAGCTGGAGATGAAATAGTAGGAGTGGTCGTAACCTTCCTGCATGCGGATTGTGGCAGGCTGGCCCGCCTTGTCGCAGGCCTCACTCAACAAGGGCGTCTTGAGTTGCTCTTCAAGGAACCCGTCGGCGGTGCCCTGATCGACCAGCAGGTCGGGCAGGCGCGCGCCATCGGCGATCAGCGCGCATGCATCGTATTCGCGCCATGCAGCGCGATCCGGGCCGAGATAGCCTCCCAGCGCCTTGTCACCCCACGGGCAATTGAGCGGCGAGACAATCGGCGCGAAGGCGCTGGTCGAACTGAACCGTCCAGGATTGCGCAGGCTGATCGTTAAGGCCCCGTGCCCACCCATCGAGTGGCCGGTGATGCCCTGCCGGTCCATATCGGCGGGGAATTGCGCAGCGATCAGCGCAGGCAGTTCACTCTCGACATAGTCCCGCATCCGGTAATGCGCGGACCATGGCTCCTGAGTGGCATTGACGTAGAACCCCGCGCCCTTGCCCATGTCCCAATGTTCGTCATCGGCGACCTCGTCGCCACGCGGGCTGACATCGGGCGCGACGAAGATCAGGCCATGCTCGGCGCAGGCGGCGCGATATTCGCCCTTCTCGGTAACATTGGCATGGGTGCAGGTCAGGCCCGAGAGATACCACAGCACCGGTAGCCTCGCACCGGGATCATGCCCTGGCACGAACACCGAAAAGGTCATTTCGGTGCCGGTGGCGGCAGACGTGTGCGAATACGCGCCCTGCACGCCACCATGCGCCTTGTTCTCTGACAGTGTTTGCGTGCTCACGCCTCAGCCAAGCTGGTGCAGACCGCACAACTTATTGCCCGAGGGATCGCGCAGATAGGCAAGGTACATGCCCGAGCCCTCGCGCTCGCCCGGAGGATCCTCGCAGGTGGTGCCGCCCGCCGCAACGCCGGCATCATGCCAGGCTTTCGCCTGTTCCGGGCTTTCCATCCTGAAGCCGATGGTTCCACCATTGGCGTGCGTCGCCGGCTGGCCGTCGATCGGCTTGGTGACGAGCAGGACGCCGCCGCCATGGGCATAGACCGCGCGGCCGTTGGGATCCATGAAGCCCTCTTTGCCCCCGATCGCGGTAATGATCGCATCGTAGAACTTCTTGGAGGCCTCAAGGTCGTTCGCCCCGACCACAACATGACTGAACATCTTCGCTTTTCCTTTCTCAGTAAACGACCACGGAGCGAATAGACTCGCCCGCGTGCATCAGGTCGAAACCCTTGTTGATCTCTTCGAGCGACAGGACATGGGTGATCATCGGGTCGATCTCGATCTTCCCGTTCATGTACCAGTCGATGATCTTGGGCACATCGGTGCGGCCCTTGGCCCCACCGAAGGCCGTGCCTTTCCATACGCGGCCGGTGACAAGCTGGAACGGGCGGGTGCTGATTTCCTTGCCCGCCTCGGCCACGCCGATGATGATCGACTGGCCCCAGCCGCGATGGCAGCATTCGAGCGCCTGACGCATCACGTCGGTATTGCCGGTGC
>CAZRVW010000012.1:0-32077 GCA_964603645.1 uncultured Novosphingobium sp.
CCTTTGTGGCCAATTCTAAAATAGAAATTGGGCCACTCAGAAGGGGGCAGATCACTATGCCGACACGCCCGAAGCGCAAAATGCGTACCGGCGCGTGGTCGAAAGCACGCGCAACAGATGCTCGATGATCGGCGTGGACCGGCTGGACTATTCGAAAGGCCTGCCCGAACGCCTCGACGGCATCAGCCGGGTGTTCGAGAACAATCCCGAACGGGTTTCCGACGTGGTCTTCATCCAGATCGCTCCGCCAAGCCGCGAGGACATCGCATCCTACCAGCGCATCCGCGAAACGCTCGAACAGAAGACCGGCCAGATCAACGGCGCTCACTCGAAGATAGACATGGTGCCGATCCGCTACGTCAATCAGGGGCATTCGGCAGCCGAACTGTTCGGAATCTACCGGGCGTCGAAGATCGGCCTCGTCACGCCGCTGCGCGACGGCATGAACCTGGTAGCCAAGGAGTATGTCGCGGCGCAGGATCCGGCAGACCCGGGCGTACTGATTCTCTCGCGCTTCGCCGGCGCGGCCCAGCAATTGTCCGAGGCGGTTCTCGTCAATCCGCACAGCCCCGATGAACTGGCCTATGCGATCGAGACGGCACTCGACATGTCGCTGGATGAAAGAAAGCGGCGCTGGCAAGCGCTCGAAAAATCGGTTCGCGAAGAGAACATCACTGTATGGACCGAGAATTTCGCGCGGGATCTGAGGAATGTCGATCTTGATGCCGGCGTATCGACCCCGATCCACAACTAGATGTCGGTCGAGATGTCAAAGCCTGCCGGATTGATTACGAGTGCTCGAATGCGAATGCGGCTGCCGCGCCGAACAGACCTGGCTGAGGATGGCCGATAATGCGGACCGGGATTGATGCCAGCAGCGGTTCGAAGCGGCCCTTCGCGCAAAATCTCTCGGCAAAGCCCGATACCTGCAGCACCTCGCGCAGCCGGTAACCCATCCCGCCAGCGACTACGACTCCGGCGAATCCGCCCTGCGCCAGGGCAATATCTCCCGCGACCGAGCCCAAGGAGAGGCAGAAGCGGTCGATGGCAGCCATGGCGAGCTTGTCCTCGCCCGCCATTCCTTTCGACCAGATCGCGACATCGTCCAGTTCGGCGGGCGACCCGCCCTCCAGCTTCGCCAGCGTCTCGTAAATGTCGACAATTGCCGGCCCCGAGACGACGCGCTCCACCGAAACGCGCGCATGTTTTGCGCGCAAATGGGCGAGGATCGCGTCCTCGGTCGGATCGAGCGGTGCGAAATCGATATGCCCGCCTTCCGTCGCCTGTACGCGATAGACTCCGCCCACGCCGCGCCAGAGGTGCGCGACGCCAAGACCGGTACCGGGACCGAGAATACTTATCGTTCCTTCGGTCCCGAGCGGCTGGTCAGGGCCGGCGAGATATTGGAAATGACTATCATCGAGACGCGCGACTGCGTGTGCGATTGCAGCGAAATCGTTGACCACGGTCACGCGCCCGACGCCCAGCGAGGCGTTCAGCTCCGACTGCCTGATGATCCATCGGTTGTTGGTCAGGTGAATCTCATCCGCATTGACCGTTGCCGCGACGGCGATCGCAACTGCAGGAGGCAAGGCGGTGCCCACGCGGGCCTCGAATTCCTTCCATGCCGCCTCCAGACTTGGAAAATCGTGGCAATGGAGCGTTGCTGGCTCGTCCAGTACAATCGCATTGTCCGCGTCGATCCGCGCCAACGCAAATCTGACGTGGGTGCCGCCGATGTCGATTGCCACGAGTCTCGTCATGACCATTCAATAGACGAACAGGGGCATGCCTTCGACCCTGAGCAAATTGGCGCGGTGCTGGGACGGATCATAGAGACCGGGCACCGATACGCGCCGCGTCCCCTCCAGCACGGAACCGGCTGGCACTGAGTCGTATTTGCCATCTCGGAGACACACCATCCTGCCGGTGCGGCCTTCCTCGATCAACTGCACGGCATAGGCGCCAAACGCGAAGCCCGCCATGCGATCGATCGCGTCGGGCTCGCCTGCACGCATCAGGTAAGCAATTTCCTGGACGATCGTCCCTTCCCCGGTGCGTTCCTCGATCTCACGGGCCAGCCGCGTACCGACGCCTTCGCTGCTGCGCTGCGAGGCCGGTTTGCTGATTTCGTCTTCGATCGCCTCGCCGGCGAGTGTCGCCCCTTCGGAGATCATGCAGATCGCATATCCTTGCGGATTGCTTTGCTTGTCGTCGAGAAGCAGCGGCAGAAGCACATCGAGATCGGCCGGTACTTCAGCGATGACCGTGCGATCGACCTGGCTGAGAAAGCCAGACAGCAATGCGGTTTCGCCCGAGCGGCGCCCAAACAGCTCGACAATGCCGATCCGCTCGTGACTGGCGCAGGTCGTCCGCAGGGCGTTCGTCATCGTCACCGAGCGGGTGACAGCCGTCGAGAAACCAAGGCAGTAGTCGGTTCCGTAGACATCGTTGTCCATCGTCTTGGGGACCGAGACGACCTTCACACCGAGTTCTGCGATATGCGCCGAAAATCGCAGGGTCCCGTCTCCCCCCATTGTCACCAGCGCGTCGATCTTGAGACGCTCGAGCATCTCTAGCACCCGGTCGGTCTTGTCGCCGTTCGGCGTGACGCGCGGATCAAGCCGCGAACTGTGCAGGATCGTGCCGCCGATGTTCTCGATCCCGCGCACGCTGTTCTTGTCGAGACGAAGCGTACATCGCTCGACGCTGCCGGGATCGTCGGGATCAATTTCGAGAATGCCCTGCCAGCCGCGCTTCAGTCCGATGACGTCCCAGCCGCGGTTGAGAGCCGAAAGCGTTATCGAGCGGATACAGGGATTAAGGCCCGGAACATCGCCGCCGCCTGTGAGGACTCCAATTCGCAAAATCTTCCATTCCCTTGCTGAGTTTCTCCTCCCAGCCGGCAATCTGCTCCCACAGGTGAATCATAACTTTGCCGAGTGCGCTGGCAAGTCAAACGTGGCCAATCGGGAGCCGAGAGCGGCCCTTCCGGTGCCGGGCCCTTCTTGAAGTTGTGTCTGATTGGGTCCTTGATGGGTTGAGATTTGCATGCAAGCTACGTGTGTGAACAGGGGGAAAGATATGTCGGCCACGCCTGAAGGGACTGGCTCAAGCAAGTCCGGGTTCTTCGAATTGCTGCTCCTGCGCCTTTACGCCGCAGCCGTCCTGGGCATCGGCGGCGTCATGCTCACGGGCGGCATCTGGCTTCTGAGCCTTGACGGCTCTGCCTATTATGCCGTTGCCGGCGCCATGATTTCAGTGGCGGGGGTTCTGCTGTTCCTGCGCAAA
The DNA here is from genome assembly GCA_964603645.1 of uncultured Novosphingobium sp. Taxonomy (GTDB): domain Bacteria; phylum Pseudomonadota; class Alphaproteobacteria; order Sphingomonadales; family Sphingomonadaceae; genus Novosphingobium. Next base: position 3,292 of record CAZRVW010000012.1, read on the forward strand.
AGGTCAGGCGCATGGATTTATGGTGCCGCGCTGGCGCTAACCCTGGCTTGGGCGATCGGCGAAGTTGGTTTAGATGGCTGGGCGCTGATGCCCCGCTTGCTGGCGCTGTTTGCGCTGGGCGTGTGGCTGCTTCTGCCATGGACGCAAAGAGCACTGACGCCGCAGTCCGGCTATTCCGGCAGAGCAGTGCTTGTCGTGGCGGGAGGCGCAGCTCTGGCAGTGGCCGCTGGTTTGGCCGCGTTCACACTGGTCACGAAACCTGCCCTGCCTGAAGATCCACGGTTTCAAGCCGGGACAGAGCGTTTTCAGGAAGATACCTCGACCGCGACGGACGCAACGACTGATGCCACTTCTCGCGACTGGCCTGAATTCGGCGGCGACGCCGGAGGAACCAGATTCAGTGCGCTGGACCAGATCACGCCGGAAAACGTATCGCAACTCAAGGTCGCCTGGACCGCCGATGTCGGCACCTTGCCCGGCTCCTCCGCGCATCCGCTCAAGGTTGGCGACACGCTCTACACCTGCAATGGCAACAATGAGGTCTTCGCTATCGACGCTGCCACCGGGGCCCAGAGGTGGAGCCATGACGCGTCCAACGGATATGGCGGGGCCTGCCGCGGCGTAGCCTACTACCGCGTTCCCGACGGTGAAGGGCGATGCGCGACGCGTATCCTGACAGCTACCAATTCGGCGCAGATGCGCGCACTCGACGCGGCAACCGGTAAGCTGTGCCCCGATTTCGGCGACAACGGGATCGTCGATCTGACGGTCGGCATGGGCGATGTCGATGGCAAGGTCGTGGGAGGCTACTATCGGGTCAGAGGCGCGCCCGTGATCTTGCGCGGAAACGCGGTCATCGGCGGCTGGATCAGCGACAACCAGTATTGGGGAGAAGCGTCGGGGGTCATCCGGGGCTTCGACGCCGTCACGGGCAAGCTCGCCTGGGCGTGGGACATGGGCCGCCCCGACCGGACCGGAGCGCCGCCTGACGGCGAACACTACACCCATTCCACGCCGAACAGCTGGGCGCCGATGTCGGCCGACGAAGATCTGGGCCTTGTCTTCGCGCCGATGGGGAATGCGACGCCGGACTTCTTCGGCGCCTACAGGCGCGATTTCGACGATCGGTTTTCCTCGGCGGTCGTCGCACTCAACGCCGAGACCGGCAAACTGGTCTGGTCGTTCCAGACACGGCACCACGACCTGTGGGACCACGACGTCGCTTCGCAGCCGACCCTAATCGACCTTCCCGACCGCCAGGGGAAGCTGCGCGGGGCGCTTGTCCAGCCGACCAAGCAGGGCGAACTTTTTGTGCTCGATAGAACCACGGGCGAGCCGATCTTCGAAGTGACCGAGAAGAGGGTTCCTCAGGGTGGCGCCGTTGCGGAAGAGCGCCTGTCGCCCACTCAGCCTTTCTCGGACAAGCTTCCGTCGTTCCGCGGCCGCGACCTGCGCGAAGCGGATATGTGGGGCATCACGCCGATCGACCAGCTCTATTGCCGAATCGGCTTCAAACAGGCCCGATACGAAGGTCCCAATACGCCTCCCGGGCTGACACCTTCGATTGTCTATCCAAGCGCGCTCGGCGCGATGAACTGGGGCGGGGTTTCAGTGGACCCTCGCCACCGCGTCATGATCGTCAATTCCAACCGGATGGCCACGCGTGTGAAACTGGTTCCGCGCGAGCAGGTCGATGTGCGCCGCCTTGGAAATTACGCCAATGACTGGGACATCGCCGGACCGGTCATGCCGATGGAAAACACACCCTACGCGCTCGAAAAATCGTTCTGGCTGACCAGGCTCGGCATGCCGTGCATCGCGCCGCCCTATGGTCTGCTTAGCGCGATCGATCTCAATTCGGGCAAACTGCTGTGGACCCGGCGTTTCGGCACAACCCGCGGCAATGGCCCTGCTGGTCTGAAATTTCCGTTCGCCATTCCGATCGGCGCGCCGAATTCCGGCGGATCGCTGATCACGCGCAGCGGCCTCGTATTCATCGGTGCGACTCCGGACAACTTCCTGCATGCCTTCGACCTGCAGACCGGCAAACTGCTATGGAGGACAGAACTGCCAGGCGGCGGCAACGCATTGCCGGTCAGCTACGAAATGAACGGCAAGCAGTACATCGTCATGATGGCCGGCGGTGCGGTTGGCATCGGAGCAAAAACATCTACAAAGATGGTAGCCTACAGCCTTCCGTGATGGAATTCGTCGGACGACCGAAGATCGATAAGAGCCAAAGCGGATGGATTGCGCAACTCACCAGGCTGATCGAACGCCCTTGCCCATCGTGGCCGCATCCCTCGGCTTGGCCAGATTTGCTCTGGTAGCTTCGGCCTGTCTGCTTTCCGGCTGCGTTTCCATGGCGCCGGACCACGAAGTGCCGGAGGCTGTCAGCCGCCTGCCCGCGAGCTATCCCGAAGTTGCTGAGCCCGGCAGCTACAGGCCCGCCCGCTGGTGGACTGCATTCGAAGACCCGACGCTGAACCTGTTGGTCGAACGAACGGCGAGCGAAAATCTCGAAATCGCCGAAGCAGCTGCACGGGTTCGTCGCGCCGCTGCGCAAGCCCGGCTGGCGAGGTCCGCACTGTTTCCCCAGGTCAATGCCGAGACGAATGCGTCCTATTCCGACAGCTCCCTTTCCGGCAGCGCTTTCGGCGGCTTCGGCGGCGGCACGCTCAGCCGCCTTGAGATCGAGACCTATTCGGCCAGGCTGGGCGCATCGTACGAACTGAACCTCTTCGGACGCAATCAGGGCGACTTGCGGGCACGGCGTTCTGACGCAATCGCGGCGCGCGCCGACCTCAGCGCCGTCCGGCTCTCCGCAACCGCTCAAACCATCGCCGCCTATTTCGAAATCGTCGACGCGCGCCGCCAGATCGAACTTGCAGTCCGCAATGCGGATGTGCTGGGCGACCGCGTCGAACGCACCGAGGATCGCTACAGGCGCGGCCTCGTCGGGAGCTTCGAGCTCTATCAGATTCGCCAGCAGCTCCGCGACGTACAGGCATCATTGCCTCTCCGGGAAGCAGCCCTTGAGGCCACCGAGGGACAGCTCGCGATCCTGCTGGGCGTCTATCCCGGCGAAGCGCGCAAGGCGCTCGAGGGATCGCTCACTCCGCGTCTGGTATTCGAACCCGTTCCTGCCGGCCTGCCGTCGGACCTGCTGCTACAACGGCCGGACGTCCATGCCGCCTGGCAGCGCCTTGAATCGGCGCGCCATTCCATCGGTGCGAGGCGTGCCGAGCGGTTTCCAACCATTCGCCTCAGCGGGGGCATCGGCGGTCAGGCAGGAACGCCGCAAGACGCCGTCGACTTCGGCCAGAACTGGGCAGCATCGCTCGCAGCGGGCATCGTCGCGCCAATCTTTGATGGAGGGCGCATAAGCGCGAACATCGCAGCCGCCAGAGCCACCTACGACGAGCGCGCGGCAATATATGCCCGCGCGGTGCTCACCGCCTACCGCGAAGTATCGTCGGCAGCTTCGGATTATGAGGAGAAACTTCAGAGATACGGCCTGATACATGCGCAACGCGCCGACGCCGAAGCATCGCTCGATCTTCAGTCACAACGTTTCCAGGCCGGTGTCGGCACCTACGTCGCCTATCTTGATGCCATGCTGGCGGTCCTGCGCGTCCAGTCTTCGCTTTCGACGGCGGCGCGAGATGTTGCACTGTCGCGCCTTGGCGTGCATCGCGCTCTCGGGGGAGACTGGTCCCCTGGAGAAACCGCCGAGCAGGAAGATGTGAACCAGGTTGCCGAACTGCCTCGGCCGTCGGGAGGCGCGAAATGAGTCGACAGGCCAGACTGGTCCTCGCGGTTCTCGGAGGCGCAGTGCTGATCGCGGTCCTCATGGTCGTGTTGCGTTCACGGCCCGAGGAAGCCCCGCGCGATGATCGCGCACCGCTGGTCCAGTCGGTTCCGCTTGCAAGAAGCACCCAGCCGCTCACAGTGCTCGGTTCCGGGACGGTGCAACCGAGCGAGGAAGTGACGATCGCGGCCCAGGTTTCCGGACGCCTGGCCTACGTCAATCCGCAATTCCGCGAAGGCAGCCTGGTGGGATCGGGCACGACCCTGTTTCGCATCGAGCCCTCCGACTATCAGAACCGGGTAAGCTCCGCGCAGGCGGAGGTCGCAGCGCAAGCCGTTGCAGTCATGCAGGCGAACGAAGAAGCGCGCATCGCCAAGGAAGAACTCAGCCGCTTTGCCCAGCGGCAGGGCACGAAGGATCTGGCGGAGCAGAGCATCGACAGCAACGATTTTGCCGCGCGTTTCCTGCCGCCGCGCGAACTTGAGAACGCTGGCGGATCGGAGGCTGGCCGAGCCAAAGCGCCCAACCGCCTCGCCACGCGCGAGCCGCAGCTGCGATCCGCAAAGGCTGCACAGCAGCGCGCGCTCGCGCAACTGGCCGATGCCCGGCTCGCACTGGCGCGAACCAACGTGAGGGCGCCATTCGCCGGACTGGTCAGGACTGAAACGGCTGCCGTCGGGAAGCTGGTGCAACCGGGTCAGGAACTCGGTTCGATCGTTGCAGCATCGAGCTATGAAGTCCGTATCTCGCTAAATGAGCGCGAAGCGGCGCTGATTCCCGGATTGCTCCAGGCCCGCACCAGCCGCATTCCTGCATCTGTCTTTCTCGATTACGGAGGAAGGAAATGGCGCTGGAGCGCCTTTGTCGATCGCGCCGATTCCATTCTCGATCCGCAGACGCGCACGATCGATGTCTTCCTGCGCGTGCCCGATCCGCTGCGCGGCGGCGTGAACACGACTGGCGGCAATCCCGGACAGGCGCCTCCGTTACTGCTGGGCAGCTATGTGCAGGCAGAAATCCTCAGCAGCTCGAGCAAGCCCTATTTTCAGATCCCGGTCGAGGCGCTGCGGGCGGGCAATACGATCTGGACCGTGACAGGCGACCGCCTGCGCATCGTGCCCGTCGAAGTCCTGCAACGGACCGACCGTGTCGCCAACGTGACCATCAAGGCCGCGCCAGACAAGGGGGCGAGGGTCGTCGTCAGCCCGCTGCGCACGCCCGTCGACGGTATGAAGGTGCGCACCGAGCAGCCGACAGACAAGCCTGCCAGGCCGAAGACCGATGGCTGATGACGCGCCACCGGCCGCGCCGGAGGAATCGCAGGTCCTCGACCGCCACGGCCACGTCACGACAGAACGCGCCCGCGACCGCAAAGGCGTGATCGCCTTCATGGCGCGCAATGGCGTCGCCGCGAATCTCCTGCTCCTGTTCATGGTGATCGCAGGATACTATTCGTTCACCGCGATCAGCCAGGAAGTCTTCCCGGAGGGCAGCCTCGACCGGATCTCCGTGACGCTGCAATACCCGGGTGCGACGCCGCAGGAGGTAGAGGAATCCATCGTCCAGAAGGTGGAGGAAGCCGTCCAGGCGATCGAAGGCGTCAAGAAAATTACCAGTGTTTCGGCAGAAGGCGCCGGGACCGTGAACGTCGAGCTTCAAATGGGCACGAGCGTCGAAAGAGCTCTCGACGAGGTCAAGAGCGAGGTCGATCAGATCCAGAGCTTTCCGCTCGAGGCCGAAGAGCCTGAAATCAGGGAAATGACCAACCGGCAGAGCGCAATGCGCATCGCCATCTTCGGCAATGTCCCCGAAACGACACTCAAGGAAACCGCATACCAGTTGGAGGATGCGCTCGCGGCCTTGCCTGACATCAGTTTCGTCGACACCAGCGCCATCCGCAAATACCAGATCTATATCGATGTCCCGCAAGATCGCCTGCGGGCGCTGGGATTGTCGCTCAACGATGTTTCGCGCGCAGTGGCCGCTGGCAGCCTCGACAGTCCCGCGGGCGCTATCAAAACCACGACAGAGCAGGTCCGGGTGCGCACGGTCGGGCAGAATTACGATCAGTCCGATTTCGAGGACATCGTAATCATATCGGAGGGCGACGGAGCAACACTGCGGATTCGCGACATCGCCCAGGTATCGGATGGCTTCGAAGACAACGATGTTCTGACCCGCTTCAACGACCAGCCCGTCGCTTTCGTCGATGTTTACCGGACCAGCGACGAGCGCGTCCTCGACGTTGCCGAAGCGGCCCGCACCTACCTGAGCGAGGAATTCGCCGACAAGCTGCCGGCCGGCGTATCCTACGCGATATTCGACGACGGGTCGGATATCTTCAACCAGCGGCTGGGACTCCTGATGAAGAATGCCATGATCGGCCTCGTCCTGGTCCTTGCCGCGCTCACACTGTTCCTGGATATCCGACTGGCAGGATGGACGGCACTGGGCATCGCCGGAACCTTCATCGGAGCCATCTTCATCCTCGAACTGGCCGGCTCGACGCTGAACATGTTCTCGCTGTTCGGTTTCATCCTCGCGCTCGGCCTGGTGGTCGACGATGCCGTGGTCGTGGGCGAAAATGTCTATGCCGAGCGGGAACGCGGGCGCAGTGGTCTGGGCGCATCGATTGCCGGCGCCCAGCGCGTCGTGACGCCCGTGATCTTTGCCGTGCTTACGACAATCGTCTCCTTCTCGCCTATCTTCGCCGTCGGCGGGATCATCGGAAAGCTTTTCCGTGACGTGCCGATCGTCGTGATCGCGGTGCTTGTCCTGTCGCTGGTCGAAGCGCTGCTGATCCTGCCCTATCACCTGAGCACCCTGCCCGCGCATGGCGTAGAGGCCAAAAACAGGGTGCTTCGCAAGATCCACGAATTCCAGACGGCCTTCGACAAGCGCTTTCAGGCGTTCGTGGACGGTCCGCTCGATCGGGCCCTGCGATTCTCGGTCGCCATGCCCTACTTTATCCTGTCCTGCGGGCTGGCCGCACTGATCGTCACTTTCGCGACGATACCTGCCGGAATCATCAAGTTCGGCTTCTTCCCGGAGATCGAGGCGGACAGTGTCAAGGCGAGCCTCGAAATGCCGGCGGGCACCAAGGTCGAGCGCACGGAAGCTGTCGTGCAACGAATCGAAGCGGCCGGCGAGCGTGCTATCGAGCGCCTGACGAGCGGGTTGGAAGAGGACGATCCATTTCTGGAGGCCAGCTACACGACGGTCGGTATGTCGGTTTCAAATGGCGGCCCGATGGGGATGAGCCAGACGGTTCAATCGAACCTTGCAGGGATCGAGCTCAAGCTGGTCAACGCCGAACTGCGCGACATTTCGGCAAAACAGCTCGAAGAGGCCTGGCGCGAGGAGCTGGGCCCGGTCCCCGAGGCGCGATCGTTGGCGATATCGTCCGCGCTTGTCAGGATCGGCGATCCCGTAAACGTCAAGCTTTCCCACCCCAATGAAGAGGTGCTCAAGGAAGCGAGCCGCAGGCTTTCCGAAGACCTCTCTCTGATCAACGGCGTTTATGATGTCGAAAACGATGAGGATGAGGGCATGCGGGAAATCGAACTACGGCTGAAGCCCTCCGCGCGCTCGCTCGGGGTCTCGCTCCGCGATGTCGCCACACAGGTCCGCGCCGCCTTCTTCGGCGCAGAAGCCGTGCGCGTTCAGCGCGGGCGCGAAGATGTGCGCGTTTACGTGAGGCTTCCCGAAGGCGAGCGGGATTCGATTGCCGATGTCGAGAACTTCAGGCTCTCGACACCGGGTGGAGCGGTTGCACTCGCTTCCCTGGCCGAAGCATCGTTCTCGCAGGCGCCCTCCGTCATCAGGCGCGAAGGCGGCAGGCGAATTACGACCGTCAGCTCCGAAGTCGATACCTATGTCGTCACGTCGGACGAGGTGGCGACGCTCCTGAACTCGGAAATCATGCCCCAGATGTTGCGCGACTATCCCGATCTCCAGTTCGATTTCGGGGGTGAGCAGGAAGAACAGGCCGAGAGTTTCGGCCGGCTTGGGCCAGCGTTCCTGTTGGCGCTCGTAGCCATCTATGCCTTGCTCGCGATACCTTTCAGGTCCTACGTCCAGCCGCTGATCATCATGTCGGCAATCCCGTTCGGCATGATCGGCGCGATTGTCGGCCATCTCTTGCTTGGCATACCGCTCAGCATTCTCTCGATGTTCGGGATCATTGCCCTGTCAGGCGTCGTCATCAATGGCTCGCTGGTGCTGATCGATTTCATAAACGAAAATCTCGCAGACGGGATGGAGCGCATAGAGGCCATCGTCGATGCAGCTAAGTCGCGTTTCAGGCCGATCCTGCTGACCGCAGTGACGACATTTCTTGGCGTTGCCCCGATAACCTTCGAGACGAGCCTTCAAGCCCAGTTCCTGATTCCGATGTCGGCCAGTCTTGGTTTCGGCGTTCTGTTCGGCACGCTGCTCCTGCAGCTCATGATTCCGGCGCTGTTCATCCTCCAGCTGCGGGCGGCTGACAGGATTGAGCGATTGCGCAAAGGCACTCTCGTCAGCCAATAGAGATCGCTTCTTCATGAACCGCGCCGCGCACCACAACCATTGAGCGTTTTTTGGCAGTGCAACAGTATGTTAGCGGTTACAAACGCTGCCGCGGCGGTAATCTTAGAGGTGCGAGACACACCGTTTTCTAAGAAAATTCTGGTACCCGCCCATGCGTGAGTAAAGCGAAGCACACTCCAGATGGCCTGGCAGGAATGCCCGCATGGTTGGCGTTGTTCGTCGGCGCGATCCTGTTTGCCGCAGGCTACGCGCTCGCAGATCGCTTTCAACTGACCCATTCCGTGCTCTATCGCGCGGCTGCGAACGACTATCCGAACGCGATTGGGAACCTGATCTGGCTGGCAATTCAAGCGGCCATGCTGCTGGCGGCAATGGTCCTACTGAGCCGGAAGCTTTTCGTCCTTGCGATGGGGCTTGTGACTGCCTCGGTGTTTGCAAACCTGAGCTACGGCATGACCGTCAACGACCTGCTCGATGCCAGCAAGGTCTCGTGGCTGCTAGCGGAAGCACGGCACGCCCGCGATGCTGTCGGTCAGCTTACTTTCGATTTCGGCTTGGCCGTCCTGCAAGCGGCAGGCGCTGTCATTCTGTTCATTCTGGCCCGCCGAGTAATTCGCTCGCAGGTTTGGGCGCCGCAGGGACGGCTCGCAAATGCGTGGGGCGCGATCCTTATCGTCATTCCGACAATCATTCATGGCGCCACCGGCTTGCACCCGCTGTCAGCCGAACGAAACATCTATTCGCATGGAGTGGAACTGGCTTTCGCCGATAAGGCCCCTGCACGCAGAAACGTGGACCTCACCCCGGATACTACCCGCGCGCCGCGCCACATTGTATGGCTCATCGACGAAAGCATAGCCTTCAAACCTTTTGCCGGGCTGATCGCTCCCCGCCTCGAGGCGATCGACCACGTCGATTTCGGTCTGTCCACGTCCTTCAGCAACTGCAGCGCCCCGTCCAATGTTGCCCTGCGCTCGGGGGTCGATGTCGACGCCGTATCCGGGACCACCGATTTGCGGACGACGCCGACGATATGGTCCTATGCGCGCGCGGCCGGCTATCGCACGGTCCTGATCGACGGCCAAACCAACGGGCCGCCGCAGAATCTGCTCCTTGAGCCGGAGCGCGCCCTCATTGACGAGATGCTACCTCTCGCAGGGGGCATGGACACGGACCTGCACATTGCGGACGTCCTGAACCGCAGACTGCGCAGCGAAAGACCAAGCTTCACCTATGTCTATCTGCGCGGCGTGCATTTCCAGTATCGCGATCACTTTCCGCCCGGCAGCGTGCCACCGGCAAGCCCGCAAAAAATTCAATATGAGGCGGCTCTCAAGCACTCCAAGTCGAAGTTCTTCTCGACGCTGTTGAAGGGCGTCGACCGTGAGCAGGTCGCGATCGTCTACACTTCCGACCATGGCCAGAACCTTGCCGAAGGCGTGCTTCCCCACTGCGGACGGCATGCGGTTTCCGAAGAATTTCACGTCCCGCTACTGGCGTTTCTCCCGGATGTTTTGGCGCAGAGATACGCAAGTGCCGAGGGACCACGCGCGGCCAGCCAGATATTTCCATCGACGCTGATCTGGATGGGCTTTGGCAAGGACGCCGTAACCAGTCGCTATGACAACGAGCTCGATATAGCCCCGCTCCGCTATGTCCGGTTCGGGCGCAACGTTTTTCCCATATCGCAGGGCGCACAGATTGACGTGGAAATTTCGGAGGCTTTCCCGAGCGCGGAACGCCACCTGTCACTGCGCGGCCAAGCCAAGGCCACTGGTCGATAGGCCTTGCAGCGCACTTCAATCCAATTCGTGAGCCTGTGCTCGCCGTTCTTCAGCGAACCGGATCGAATTCCAGATAGAGCTCTTTGAGGGCACACAAGACATAGGTCGGTTCATAGGTGAAGCGGTGGCTACCCTCCGGGCCGTGATGTGCTTCGGAGAGCCGGATATTGTTCATCCGCGACAGGATCCGTTCAAGGCTCACCCGAACCTCGTCACGCGCCAGCGGCGAGCCGATGCAGGTATGAGCCCCGCGACCGAAGGCGAGGTGTTCCTTGAGCTTTGGCCGCGCCATGTCGAACCGGCCCGGATCGGCGAAACGGCGGGGATCGCGGTTCGCGGCAAGGTGCGACACCAGCAGCACCGTGCCTGCCTTGATATCGACTCCGGCAACCTGAGTACTCTTCACGCACAGGCGACCCGCGCCTTTTACCGGCCCTTCGATGCGCAGCACTTCCTCGATGAAATCGGGGATCAGCTTGGGATCGGCCCGCAGTTGCGCCTGCACCTCGGGCAATTCGGCGATATGGCGCAGACAGCTCGCCAGCAGGCGGTTGGTGGTGTCCTGTCCGGCGCCGAACAGGAAAGCGCCAAGACTGGTGAGATCGGTCACGGTCGGTCTCGATCCGTCAGGGAACCTGGCCAGGGCAAGTTCGGTCAGGATGTCTTCGCGGGCCGCGCCACCTGCGGGCTTTTCCTTTCCTCCGAATCCGCGAAACAACCGCGCCACCGGATTATCGAGCAGCAGACGGCGCTTCAGGATATAAGCGAAGATCTTCTTCGCTGCGGCGTAAATCGGATTCTTCTTGATGTCGGCTTCGCTGGCGCCGATTTCGACCGGGATGGCTTCGCGGAATGTCTCGCGGAACCAGGCCCGGTCCTTGTCCGGAATACCCAGCAGGTCGGTGATGATGAGCGTCGCATAGGGCCGGCCATATTGCGCAACCAGCTCGACCTTGCCGTCATTAACGAATTCGTCGATCAGCATGTCCGACGTTGCCACGAGGCTGTTTTCCAGGGCCTTGAGCCTGCTTGGCGTGAACAGCCGCGACATCACCGAGCGCAGGTCGGCGTGGCGCGTGCCGTCCTGGGTTACGATCTGGTCGGCAAAGGCGAGCTGCGGACGGACTTCGCGCACCTGCTCGGTGATGTCGTCGCCCGTCACCTCTATCGGCAATGGCGGAACAGGTCCGGTCACCGCGTTGATCGCAGAGAAATGCTCGTTGTCGAGCATGACCGCAATCGCCTCTTCGTAGCCGGTTATGGCCACGACATCGCGCTGCGGCATGCGGGCCACCGGGCCCTGCGTGCGCAGCCAGTCGAAATAGGCGTGCGGATCGGCATGCAGTTCACGGTCTGCATAGAAATCGGCTTGCGAAAAATCGTTCACGCTGGGCTCTCCCGATCCGTCGTTGGCGACGGAATTGCGAGACAGGTTAGCTCACAGTCCCGCGATGGACAATCGGCGTCGGCGCGTGCAGTCAAAAGACTATGCGCGCCCAGGCTGGTCAGCCCACCAGTCGTTCGATCAGCCAGTAGCTTGCGACCGTGCCGATGCCGTAGCTGGCGACACGCGTCGTGGATACGACGGCCTCCATTGAAACCCGCCGCAGGAGCGCCAGTACGCCAAGGCATGCGAATACGATCAGCAGCTGCCCCGCTTCCGCGCCAAGGTTGAACGAGAGCAGCGCTGCCGGGACTTCGCCCTCGGGCAGGCCCACTTCGCGCAGCGCCCCGGCAAAGCCGAAGCCATGGACCAGCCCGAACAGGAAGGCGACAATCCAGGGCGCGCGCTCGGTCAGACTGACATGGTCCGGTCTCTGTTTGACGATTTCCACGGCAAGAAACACGATCGACAACGCGATCAGGGCCTCGACGGGCTCTTGCGGCAGGCCCAACAGCCCCAGCGTCGTGCCGATCAGCGTTAGCGAATGAGCGACGGTGAAGGCCGTCACCGCAATTGTCACCATCCATGCGCCGCGCAGCAGCAAGACCAGCGCGATCACGAACAGCAAATGATCAAAGCCGAACAGGATGTGTTCGACACCGATCACGAAATAGGTGCGCGCGACTTGCCAGAAATCGGGCTTCGCGCGAATTTCCACCGTCGGCTCGGCGGCAGTCAGCCGCATCGCCTGAACCGGTCGGTCCAGCGGTGCAATACGCACCAGCACGTCGGCGCGAACCGCATCCAGATTGGCCAGCCCGATCCGCGCTCCCGCGACATTGCCGGCGCAGGAAACATCGAAACGGGAAATCACTGCCCGGTCCGAAAGCTCGCGGCGCGGTTCACCAGGCGCGGTGCAACCGATCGGCAGAACGGGTCGGGTCTCAGGTCCGATCTCGCCGCCGACTGGCGCTTTCCACACCAGCAGCCATCCCTGCTCGTCCTGCTGGGTGAATTCGAGATAGCCCGGCCGCAACTGGTCCGCTGCGACCGGCGCAGCGCCGAAGATCGCAATGGTGAGCACGAGTGACCCAAGAAGGCACCGCAAGAGGCAGATCAAGGCTTCTCGATCCTGATCGTATAGCCATCGAGCAGGGCCTGATAGGCTTCCGCTTCGCGCTCCTCGATTGTCGCTGCGCGCCAGTCGTTCTCGACTTGCTGGCGAACGTCGGCAAGCTTGGGCGGTTGCGGCGAAGTGACCGCACGCAACCGAACGAGATGCGCGCCAAAGCCCGAATTGACCGGGCCGCGCCAGACATTGACGGGTTTCCCGGCAAGCACGGCAACTTCATCGGCAAAGCGGTCTCCGAACTGGCGTTCAATCGCGCTGCGGTCCACGCGTTCCATGGCGGCCGGCACCGAAAGCGGATCTCCCAGTCTTTGCCATTCGCCACCGCGCCCGATTTGCGCCAGCAACGCCTTGGCCCGCGTCTCAACCAATGCTTGCTCGCCCTCGCCTAGGTAGATCTGATCGAAGCTGAAGACCGCGCCGGTGCCATATTTTGCAGGATTGGCCTCGAGCAGCTCTTGCAGGTCTGCATCGCTCGGCTGTTCGCTCTCCGCACTCGATCGGGCGAGGAATTCCATCTTCTGGCGCAAGCGCTGGCGAATGACGGTGTCGTCCTGTTCGAGGCCTAGCCGCCGCGCCTCGCGGTTGAAGACCTCCTCCTTGATAAAGTCGCGGATCAGGCCATCGATCTCCTGCGTGGTCGGCGAGCGCCGGAATGTCTTGGAGAACTGCATGGCCAGCCGCTCGACCTGCGGCCGGTCGATCACGATCGTCCGGCTCGCCGGATCGACGTCGGTACCGCGCCAGGCGAAGAACAGGAAAATCGCCAATCCGCCGAGGAGGAAATGCACTAGCGGTTCGTGGCGCAGTCCGCGCAATCGCTCCTTGAAGCTCATCCGGGATCAGTCTCCTGGATGATACCAGATCGGCGACGTGTAGGCGCGTTGCTGATCGACCTTCGCGACGTCGGCGGCGAGCTTCACACCATATCGCAGCGCGTCGTAGAGCACCCAGCGCGGGGTCGGGATTTCCAGCACGCGCAGATAGTAGAACGCCTTTTGGCCCGGATCGAATTCGGGATCGCGCCACACCGTGGTCAGTTCCGCCGCGCCAATGGTGTTGGCATAGGTCGCCTTGGCCTCGTTGACGGTATTGCCGACTGCCGGGACCTTGCCGTTACGCCCCACCTTGCGCGCGGCCATGTCGCTCCAGACGACATCGAAGACCTTCTCGTGCGTCTTGCCCTGGGCATCGACCCAGCCCTTGACCATCTGCACACGGTCGAGGTTGGCGCCCATCGGGTCCTTGAGCGCGGATACGATGAACGCAGGCGTGCGGCCGGGCCCCTGCCGCAGATCGCCGCCCATCGGCACACCGCGCGCATAGCCTGCCTTCACCCAGTCGCCCCTCAGGTCGGCTGAACTGAAATCCCAGCCGCCGAACAGCCGTACCTTCATGCGCGGCCCGGTCGTCGCATAGACCTCGCGCCGCATCATCGCATCGAACAGAGCCTCGCGGGTATTGGCGGTCGCCCAGACCGCAGCATAACCGCTGGCGAGGTAGTTCCAGCCGATGCGGCCATCCGCACCACCAAGGTTCATCGGCTCCATCGCACGGATGGAATTCGGTTCGTTGCCGGTATGCTTGCCGAAGAAGTTGTCCTCGTCGGACGTGGCCAGCGACGTGTGGCTGTCGGTCGAACCGATCATGCCGAGCTTGTAGGGATTGACGCCGGTCCGTGCTTCAATCTCAAGACCGCGTTTCAGAGCCTCGCGGACATACTCCCCGGCATACATGTCGTTGGTCTTGGGCAGCGTCAGCGAAATGTTGCCCAGCTCCCAGCCGGCCACGCCATATCCGGCGAATTCGTCGTTGGGCGAGAGGAACGGATGGGCCTCGCTGTCGCCCTTGATCTGCGTCGCCTCGACAATCGGTTCGTGCGCCGCGCGCTTGCGGGCATAGTCCGCCGTCATCGGCCCGCCATCCGGCCCGACCAGTTCGAACATGATCCCGTTTGAGACATTGCTGTTGTGCGGGATGGCCAGCGCCTTGCCGCCGGTCGTCTGTTCGTAGCTGTCCATGTAGTCCCACAACCGCTCGACAGACATGCCCGCGCCCTGCGAGCCGAACGGCAGCACCTGATCGGCCTTGTCCTTGCCGTCGCGGAAGATCACCACGCGATGAATGTTGTTGCCGCTGGGCTGGAGCGAAAACTCGAAGCCCATGAAGGCGGTGAACTTACCCGGCTCGTTATAGCGCTCGACGATGCCCGTGTGCTCGGCCCAGATGCCGCGCGTCGTCTCTTCGGTGCTGAGAGCGCTATAGGCCTTAGGCAACCCGCCCTTGGCGCCGAGCACCATCATTTCCCCGATGATCTTTTGCGATTCGCGCGGGCCTGCCTTCATCAGGTCCTGCCAGTGCCGCAGGATGGGGTCGGTCACTTGCGCGCGAGGCATCTCGTAGAGCCTGCGCGTCACTCCCAGGCTATCGCTGTGATCGGCGATGACGAGGAAATCGAGCGGGCGAGCCAGCTGCGCATCGATGCCCGTCGTTGAACGGACCTTCTCACCCCTTGCGAAACGCAGCGCCTGTTCCGGACCGATCCGGTTTCCGAACGCGAAGGCGTCGAGCGAATTTGCCGTGTGCAGGTGTGTATCGCCCCAGTAGACCTGCTCGGGATAGACCGACTGGGAAACCGCCTGACCCGCATCGGCGCCGCGTACCGCCACCGTGCCGCCCTGTTCGGTGCACGCACCCAGCGCCGCAAGCGCAATCGCTGCTCCCGCCAGTGTCCTCATCCCGGTTCTCCTTCCTCACACCGACTATTGCCGGTGCCGATGCCCCTGTCCATCCCCGCAACGCCCGCGTTGACGGCAAGGTCGGATCGTGCACAGTGTGCGCAAACTGGTCGCGCAGACGACTGGGGAGAGAAGTCATGAAAGCAATGCCTTGGATTGCAGGCGTGGGCGGCGCGGCGCTGCTCGGAGTCGCCGGTTTGGCCCAGATGGGCGGCGAGCCGGCGAATGCATCGCAGGTGGAAGAGCGGGACTGGGCGGCCGAAGAAGCCGCGATTCCCGCCAACCCGCTAAAGGATGCCTGGTTCGGCGAACTGCATGTTCATACGCGCAATTCGTTCGACAGCTTCATATTCGGCAATCCAATCGGGCCGAACGAAGCCTATCGCTTCTCGCAAGGCGAGCCCGTGACGTTTTACGGCGGACAGATGCGCCAGCTCGACCGCCCGCTCGATTTCGTGGCGATCACCGATCATGCAGAGTTCCTTGGCGAAGTGAGCCTGTGCACCACGCCCGGGTCGGAGACCTACGATACCGAGATGTGTACGGGGATGCGGGCCAACTCGATGGCGACCTTCGCAAGGCTCGCGACCAGCGTCACCGCGCGCATCCGCATGGCCGATGTCTGCGGCGAAGACGGCGAACTGTGCGTCGCCTCGGCCGATACCCTGTGGACGCAGGTGCGCACCAATGCCAACCGGCACTACAAGCCCGGAAAGTTCACCACGCTGCTCGGCTACGAATACTCGCTGAACGCGCCCTCGGCGAAATTCACCGACATGACCAACAAGGCAAAGGCGGACGTGCCGGGCATGATCCATCGCAACGTCATTTTCCGCAGCGATGTCGTGCCGTCGAAGGCCTTCAGCGCCTATGACGGCACGGGCGAGCAGATGCATGAATGGATGGAAGCGAACTGCACCGGCAAGTGTCGGGTGCTCGCAATACCGCACAACATCAATTACTCGTGGGGCCGCTTTTTCTGGGACGGAAAGAACTCCGACGGCACGCCGTGGACGAAGGAAATCCTCGAGCGCCGCGCACGGGTCGAACCTCTGATCGAGATATTCCAGGTCAAGGGCTCGTCCGAATGCATGGCAGGCATCGGCCTCACCGACGAGGAATGCGGATTCGAAAATGCCGCGCCAGCCTGTCCGCCGGGCGAGGAAGACAGCTGCGCCAGCCCCAATGCATTCGTCCGCAACGGACTGGTCAAGGGTCTGAAGGTCCAGGACGAAATGGGCGTAAACCCGTTCAAATACGGGATCATCGCCGCCACCGACACGCACAACGGCAATCCGGGAAACACCCGCGAGGACACCTATGTGGGCTCCCATGGCAATGCGGATGGCACGCCGGCCAGCCGGCTTGGCTATGCCGAAACCGTGGGTGCGGACGGCTCGCGAGCCAAGGCGCGCAAGTTCGGCATGACGATGTACAACCCCGGCGGGCTGGCCGGGGTCTGGGCGCCCAAGAACACGCGCAGCGCCATCTGGGACGCGCTCCACAACCGCGAGACATTTGGCACTTCGGGCACGCGCATCAAGGTGCGCTTCTTCGGCTCCTTCTCCTATCCCGCCGATCTCCATCGCAAGGCGAACATGCTGGCCACGGCCTATGCGAAAGGCGTGCCGATGGGGGGCGACCTCAAGCGCGGTTCGGCAAACCAGGTGCCGCGATTTGTGGTTCAGGCCACGCGGGATCCGCAAAGCGCCCCGCTGCAAAAGATCCAGATCATCAAGGGCTGGGTCGAAAACGACGAACTGAAATCGCGAACCTTCGATGTCGTCTGCTCGGACGGAATCCGGCCCGATCGCAAGACCGGCACGTGCAAGGACAATCGTGCGAAGGTTGACTTGGTCACTTGCAAGCCCATGGCCGGCAAGGGCGCAGCGGAGCTCGCTGCTACGTGGAGCGATCCCGCGTTCGATCCCGCTATCGGCGCAGTCTACTACGTGCGCGTGCTGGAGAACCCGACCTGCCGCTGGAGCACGCGCGACGCGCTGGAACTTGGCGTGCCCAACGATCCGAACTGGAGCGCGACAGTCAAGGAACGCGCATGGACCTCGCCAATCTGGTATTCCCCGAATTGATCCGAATTGGAGAGCACTGATGCTGACCGAAGAACAAAATCGCCTTCTTACCGAAGTCGAAGGCGACGCGCCCTTCGGCCAGATGATGCGCGAGCGCTACTGGATACCCTGTGCGCGCAGCGCCAGCCTTGTCGCCGATGGTCCGCCTCAGCATGTTCGGCTGCTGGGCGACGATTATGTGGCGTTTCGTGCGGCAGACGGACGGATCGGCTTCTTCGACGAGGCCTGCCCGCATCGCGGTGCCTCGCTGGTCTTGGCGCACAACAGCGACTGCGCTTTGCGCTGCCTCTATCACGCCTGGAAGATCGACGTCTCAGGCAAGATCGTCGATGTGCCGAGCGAGGGCGCACGCGCGGCGACATTCGGCGAGAACATCAAGGTCAACACCTATCCCACTTTCGAGGGCGGCGGCTTGCTCTGGGTTTACCTGGGCAAGGGCGAATTGCCGGAACGCCCGCCGCTTCCCTTCCTCGACCTCGCCGACGATCTCGTCTGGGTGTGCCGCTCAGTCTCGCCGAGCAACTGGTTCCAAGGCGTCGAGGGCACGATCGATTCGGTCCATGTCGGCACGCTGCACCAGAGCTGGATCGGCGATCATTACAAGACAGAAGACAGCAAGAACCCGTCGATCGCGCTCACGCTCGACAGCCACCCGCGCTATGAGATCGAGGACACGCCCTTCGGCATGAAGGCCGCGGCGCTGCGTGACCTTCCCGACGGTCGCCAGTACATCCGGGTCACTTCCTACGTCATGCCGTTCGTCTCGCTCGTCCCCGCAGGCGGCACCGACCGAGAAGGCACGATGTTCATTGCAGTGCCGCGCGACAACCACGAGCACATGCTGTTCTGGGGTTTCTGGAGCGAGGAGCCCCCCCGCCTCGAAGGCGAAAAGGACATGACCGTAGGCGAGCGTGACCTCGATAACTGGGTCACGTTCGACGAAGGGCCGAACCGCACCTGGGGGCAGGACCGCGAGGCCATGGCCAAAGGCCATTTCAGCGGCTTCACCGGCTGTATCGTCGATGAAGACCTGGTGATCCAGGCTAGCCAGGGCGTGATCCAGGACCGCACCAAGGAGCACCTGTGCTCGAGCGATGTCGGTATCGGCAGGCTACGCCGTCGACTGCTCGACGAGATCGCCGCATGGCAGAACGGGTTGGTAGCTATCGACGGGCCGGTCCCGGACAAGGTGCGCCCGCTCGATACGATCGCCGATGCCAAACAGCCCTGGCGGGAGATGGTCTGAATGGCCGAAATCAGCAAGGCTGGCAGCGGCTTTACCCAGTGGACCGAGATGCTGGAGCAACTCGGTCCGGTCGCCGAGAACCTGATCGCGCATTGGGAAAAACCCAATCCGAGCCCGGAGGAACGGCAGGACCTTGAGCGTCTGACCCTGTCATCGCTGGCAGGCGCATGGCTCAGCCATGTCAGCCGCGACGTCTCGCAGCCCGCCTTCGCACCGCTGTGGAACGTATGGCTCAACATGGGCGGGCCGAACCCGGACTATTCCTATCGCGTTGCCGACATCGACCCGAAGGGTGTCTACCGGCTTTCGGGATACCGGGGCACCTGCCGCTTCGTCGAGATCGCCCAGAGCGCGTGGGAGATGATGCTGCCGCAAACCGCCGGGCATCCCACCGGTGGCGATAACACCAAACCCCGCCCAAAACCGCTGCCGTTTCATGATTTCGAAACGCTTTCCATCGATGACAAGGGATGGTTCTCGGTCATCCTCAGCCCTGAGCGGCCAGCAGGCTATACGGGTGACTGGTGGCAGACCGACCCGCGCTGCATCAAGCTGATGATGCGCTCGTGCTCATGTGACTGGGTCAATGAGATCGACGCGCGCGTCGCCATTGTCCGGCTCGACCGCAACGATCCGATGTCGCGCGACGAGCTCTCGCGCCGGATGGGCAACGTCGCGGCCTGGACCGAGGGCATCGTCGCTTTCGACATCCGCCACGCTCAGCACTACCGCGACACGCACCCGGTAAACGAGATGCTGGTCTCCCAGGCGATGCTTGCAGGCGGCGGCGTTGCCGAGCAGCTCTATTACGATTGCTGGTTCGATCTTGGCGAAGACGATGCGCTGATCGTCGAAACGGCGGTGCCGGAGGACGCGCGCTACTGGCAGATGCTTGTCGCCGACGACCGTTTCAGCACGGTCGACTGGGTCTATCGACAGTCGAGCCTCAACGATACGCAGATGCGCATCGACAGCGACGGGCGCGCCCGCTTCGTCGTTTCGGCGCGCGATCCCGGCGTGCACAACTGGCTCGACAAGGCAGACAATCGCACCGGCATCGTCCAGATGCGCGTCAAGTCAGGGCCGCAGGTCCCGGATCCAATGACGAAGGTGGTTCCCATCAGCGTGGTGCGCGATCATTTGCCCGCCGATACGCCAACTGTTTCGGCAGAGGAGCGTGCAGAGGCGCTGCGCCAGCGGGCAGAAGCGGCGCAGATGCGCATCTGGTGGTGAGCGGCCTGACTGACGCTCTCGCTGCGCAATTCGTTCGCATCGGCTATGTCGCGATCAATGTCCGCGATCTCGAGCGCAGCCGCGCCTTTTACGAAGCGGTCACGCCGATGCGGGTGGTGGCGCGCACATCAGCTCCCACGCAAAGCTTTGCCCTGCTTGGCGAGGCGCAGGGCAGTTTCGACGGCTACCTGCTCGACGACGGCAGCGGCGGCGATCCTACCCAGCTCCACCTGATCGAGTGGAAGCAGCCGGAACCGCGAGGGCAAGCCAATCCCACCTTCTTTCATGCCGGATGGGGCAAGATCGCCTTCAGCCATACCGGCGCGGACGACGTGCTGAAGCGGCTCGCGGCCAATGGCGTCACTCCATCAAATCCGGAAATTCAGCGACAGTATGTTTCGATCATCGATCCGGACGGGGTGATCATCTCGTTCCTCTACAATCCCCAGCGGCCGCGACCGACGTTCTTCCACTGTGTTTCCGGGCCTAGCGATCCCAAGCGCACCGTCGCCTTCCACCAGCGCCTGTTCGGGCTCGAATACTGGATGGCAAGCCAGCCGGGCCAAGTGTTGCCCACTTCACAGGGACCGGGTGCCGACGCGGCGCAATGGGATTCGCATATCCTGCGCAGCTGGGGCGACCATCGCTTCAACATCGACGTGTCGAAAATTCTCGTGCCCGCCCAGACCGGCACACCTTGTCCCGATCCGCTCAATGTGGGCATCGGACGGATCGGCATCGAGGTGAAGTCTATCGATACCGCGCTGCCATTGCTCGAACAGGCCCTTGCGTCTGAGCCCTGCGGCGAGGCCAGATTGGTGGGACCGGTCGAACACTGGGATCTGGGCAGCGAAGTACCGCGCCGAAAGGTAATCGGCATCAAGGACCCGGACGGCATGCATATCGACATTTACGAACCTGAGCGGCACTTCGTTGCATCAGTTCCGGGATAGGGGAACACACATGAAATACCGTCAGCTCGGAAGGACCGGAGCCTTCGTTTCGGAACTGGCGCTTGGCGCGGGGACTTTCGGCGGCGCCATGCAGCAGAGCGAGGCCGATGCTATGGTCCGCGCCGCGCTCGATCACGGGATCAACTTCTTCGATACCGCCGATGCCTACATGGCTGGCCAGTCGGAAACCATGCTGGGACAAGCCTTCCGTAATCTCGGACTCCCCCGATCCGATCTGTTCGTCACCAGCAAGGTCAACAATCCGATGGGGCCTGGTCCGAACGACCGCGGGTCCACGCGCATTCACATCATGGACGGGGTGAAGAAGAGCCTCGAACGGCTCGGGCTCGACTATGTCGATCTCTATCAGGTCCATTCGACCGACCCGGTCACGCCGATAGAGGAGACCATGCGCGCGCTCGACGATCTCGTCTCGCAGGGGCTGGTGCGCTATCTCGGCGCGTCGAACTGGATGGCTTGGCGGCTAAGCAAGGCGCTCGGCATTTGCGACAAGCGCGGCTGGTCGGGCTTTGCGACGACGCAGGCCTATTACTGCCTGTCCGCCCGCGACATCGAACGCGAACTGGTGCCCTGCTGCGTCGAGGAAGGCATCGGGATCCTTGCCTGGTCGCCGCTCGACGGCGGCTTTCTCACCGGCAAGTTCCCGCGCGACGGCACCATGGTGGAAGGAACGCGCCAGTCTATGCTTCAGGGCTATCCGCCGGTGAACAAAGAACGCGCGTGGGACTGCGTCGACGTCATGCGCGAGATCGCCGGCGAGTTCGGCGGGGGCGTCACGATCCCGCAGATTGCCATCGCCTGGGTCATGGCGCAGCCGGGGGTGACCAGCGTCCTGCTCGGCGCGCGCAAGCTTGACCAGCTCATCGATACGCTGGGTGCGGTCAATGTGACGCTGACCGAACAACACATGGCACGGCTGGACGAAGTGAGCGCGCTTCCTTCGGAATATCCCGGCTGGATGCTCGCCAAGCAGGCCCCGGAACGCATTCCGGCGCCGTTTGAGCGGGAGGGCTGACCGCTCAATAGGGCGCGTGGTCGGTGAACTGCAGCCGGGACCGCATCCGCGCGTTTTCGGCTTCCTGATCGCCCAGCACCTCGACCGAGTGATAGACATTGGCGAGCGCAAGCATCAACCGCATCAGCGTCGCGTCGGCCCCTTCGAGCACGTCGATCGGCTTGCCGTCAAGATGAGCCAGCGCCTTCTCCATCAGGGGCTGGGCCGCGTCGTAAAAGCGCTTGCGCTCCTCATCGCTCGCGGCGGAACGCGCGGCTGCCCGCGCCGCTTCCCCGGCGAGCGCCCAGTCCTCGACGAACGGCTCAAGCTCTTCGAAACCCTGCGGCAACAGCCCCGTCATCACGCTTCGGCCTGATAGGCCCGGACCTTGTCGACCACGGTGTTGTAGAGGTGGCGGCACAAGGCTTCCTGCGTTTGGAAGTGGATGTGCTCGAGCGCGCCGCTCGACAAACCCGAATAGCCATCCTCGATCACATCGACATCCTCGGCATGCAGGTCGCGCATCATGGTCAGCCCGGCGTGGCGGGCAAACAGCTCGCTGGCGTTCTCGGCCTCGCCGACCCAGTACATCCGGATCACCCCGCGCGTGCGTCCGGCATCGAGCGGATAGATTACATGGCTGAAGTTCTGAAGCGGGCTGCCGAGCATAAAGAACGTCGGGAACAGACCAAAGTACTCCTGCTCTTTCTGATTATCCATCAGGCCTTTACCCGCCGCAGAGACCGCTCCGCCGATGAACCCCGCCGTCTGTACCGGTCCGCGCGGTGTAACGTCGGGATTGAACCAGATCGTCTGACCGCGATGGTCGCCGAAGAAGCGATAGCGGCTGGGATAGCCGAATGGATTGTCGGGCCCGGTCCCTCCGGCGCCGGTGCGGGGATGGATGAAACGCAGATGATAGTTCTCCTGGAAATTGTCGTAGACGATTTTCCAGTTTGCGTTCAGTTCATAGGTATATTCGGAGAACTCGGTGGCGCGGGCGACCGGGACCGTGTCCATCTCATCGGCGAAGTCGCCCAATTGAGGCAGCAGAGGCTCGGCGCCGAGATCGAGATTGACGAAGATCAGGCCAGCGACAATCTCTGTGCGCACGTGCTTGAGCGCGCACTCGTCCTTGGTCGTGTTGAAGTTCTCGAATTCGGGCGCGGAAAGCAGCGCGCCGTCCTGCCCGAACGTCCAGGCGTGATAGGGGCAGGTGAATTTGCTGCGGTGGCCCGCCGCTTCGCGCACCAGTCGCGTGCCACGATGAGTGCAGGCGTTGTGGAATGCACGCACTTGCCCGTCCTTGCCGCGCACGATGAGCAGCGAGGCATTCGCGAATTCGAGCTGGCGGTGAATGAAGTCGCCCGCTTTCGGCACTTCGCATTGATGACCGATGTTGATCCAGCTGCGCAGGAACACGGCCTTGCGCTCGAGCTCGTACCAATCGGGATCGTAATAGGCCTTGGCAGGAATCGGATCGGTGCCGAGGAAATCGAGGTCCTCCTGCGAAATAGGTGTGAAACCAGAAGCGGGTGCACTTGCCGGATCAGCTTCCGCCATGTCGCTCTCCTCGTTCAGCCGCGAGGATGCACTGCAAAAACCGGCGCTGTCCAGTGCCAGTCGACGTCTCCCGGCCGTCGATGGCCGGGAGACGCGAGCAGCCTAGAAATTAACGCCGACCGACACGCCGTATGTCGCCGGCTCGCCGAAGTGGCGATATTTGCCAAAAGTGCTGAAGGCATCGCTGACCGCATTATACTTCTGGTCGAAGATGTTGCGACCGAACACCGAGATCTCATAGGTGTCGTCGGGCGAATGCCAGGTGACACTCGCATTGACGAGCGCAAACCCCTTCTGACGATACAGGTAGGCTCCCGTTGCAAGATCGTAGGTGCTGCGGTTGGGATTGTGCGACGACTTGTGGGAAACGCTTCCTGCAAGATCGAAGCTGCCCGTGCTGCCCGCGTCAATCATGTAATTGACGCCGCCCGTGAAGGTGAATTCTGGCGATCGTGGCATTTCGCGACCACTCAGGTCCTGTCCACCGGGCGGTGTACCCCAGCTGACGAATGGCGTACCCGGAATTGGTAACGGAAGCACACCCGCCGATCCGGGGTAGGACTTGTAGCGGGCGTGCAGGTAGGCCAGGCCTGCGAACAGACTCAGGCTCTCGCTAGGCGAGTAATCGATCTGCGCCTCTGCACCATAGATTTCAGCAGACCCGACGTTGGCCTGCACGGTCCGCAGGCCGCCATCCCGTTGCTGGACTTGCTGGTCCTGCAGGTTGGTGTAGTCATAGTAATAGGCAGCGGCATCGAAGCGCAGATCACCGCGCACGGTCTTGAAGCCAACCTCATAGGCATCGACGTTTTCCGGCTCGATGATGTTAGCATTCAGGTCGATATTGCCGCTCTTAAAGCCTTTGCTCCACGAGGCGTAGATACTCGTCCTGTCTGCCAGCTCATATCGCATGATGAGGCGCGGCGTAAAATTGTCCCACGTGCCAAATTGGAATACGCGTGCTCCCCCCGCAAAGTCGAAGGCGGCTGTCTGTCCGCGCTTTTCCCAGGAATAGCGCAGTCCGCCGGTAACGAAGAGGGAATCGGTAAGGCTGACCGTCGCGTCCGCGAAAACCGCCCACGATTTTGCCTTGAGGATATTGGCCTGTTGGCCTTGCCCGGCACCGTTCAGGAAGATCTCGTTCGGGCCGGTCAGCCAACGGTTGCGGAAATAGAACGCGCCAGCCACCAAGTCGACCCTATCGCCGATGGTCGAGGAAATATTGATTTCCTGACTATAGGAGGTGTTCTCGTGGTCGGTGATCTGGCGGGCAACCGGCAGCAGCGAACCGTCGATGTCGATATTCGTGAACTGGGTAATGTCCTGATAGGACGAGATCGACTTGATATCCAGGCCGCCAAGCTCAAACTCCAGGGTCAGGCTCGGAGCGAAAACTTCGCTCGTGGATTCGTTCGGCGCATCGTAGGATGTGCGATTGCGCAACCGGGTCATGCCGGCAGCAACAGGGCTGAGACCAGCGCCGTTTGGCGGCGGCAGTGACGCGATCAGTTCCGCGCCCGGAAGAGGATCTACATATTGCCACGAACTGCCATTGGCGTCGAGGTCGACATAGTGGACGGCGAGCGTCGCCTTGACCCCATCGCCATTGTCCCACTTCAGTTTTGAGCGGATATTCAGCTCTTCGTGAAAAGCCGAGTCGAAGCCATTCGGGGCGGTCGCGGTCGGGACGTTCTTCAGGAAGCCATCGCTCTTGCGATAGAGCCCGGCGATGTTGAAGCCAACTGTGTCACCCAAAGGCACCGAGATATAGACCTGCGTACGCCAATCGTTGAAGCGGCCATAGCTCATCTTGATGCGCGCTTCGGGGTCGGGCCCCGGATCGAGCGTCTTGACCAGGATCGCGCCGCCGGTGGCGTTACGGCCGAACAGGGTACCCTGTGGCCCTTTCAGGATTTCGATGCCTGCAACCGAGGCCAGATCGAAGTTCAGGCCCAACTGGTTCGGCTGATAGACGCCGTCGATATAGGTGGCGATGTTGTTTTCGTTGCCGCCCGAAATCGCCGCCATCGTCCTAACCTCGCCCGGTATCCGTTTTATGTAGTGGCTGCTACATCCCGGATTGATGCGAAGGAGTCAATGTCGCGCTCCTAGTCGGGCCACAAGCCGTGCGAGCTCATCGCCGCGATCGCCTGCCGGATTTCATCCGAACTCGCGCCGCTTCCCGAGAACAGCAGCGGGCGCAGCAGGACAGCAGCGGCCACCATGCCAAAGCTTAGCCGCACGGCGATATCGACATCGAACGGAGGCTCCTTGCCGGCTTGCTTGTAGGCGGCGGCAACCGTCTCGGCAGCCTGCCGGAATGTGCCTTCCAGACCCGCCAGTCGCACCGGCTCCTTGCCGTTGGCAGCTCCACCGAACACAAGCGCGCTGAACACCTCGCGGTTGTCTTCGAAAAAGTCGAACAGCTCTCCAATCTGCCTGCGGGAATTGGGCGGCTCCCCACCCTGCGACAGCGGCTGTTGCTGTTCCTCTCCGAAGCTCTCCATGATCTTGAGGAAGGGGGCGGAGACGACCGCGTCGAAAAGCCCCGCCTTGTCGCCGAAATGGCGAAACAGCAGAGTCTCGCTGACATCGGCATTGCGAGCGATTTCCTGGGTCGTCGCTCCTGCATAGCCGCGCTCGGCAAACAGCTGGAGCGCCGAGCTTCTGATCAGGGCGAGAACATCCTCGCGGCTGCGACGCTGGCGCCTGCGGGGTTTGGTCTGCGTCAAGTCGGACCTCATGAAAGTTTCAAACAGTGGTCGAACAACGATTGTAGGCCATCGCCGCCCAACAGCAAAACGAGCGTTACTCGTTGCCCGGAGCAGCGCGCGCCGATTGACGCGCGCGCATTCTCGCCTAAGGCTTCGCGCCAATCAGACGCGATCCAGCAAAGGGAGACGGCATGTCGCAGATCGATTATTCAGGAAAGCATGTGGTGGTCACCGGCGGCGCGACCGGCGTCGGCGCAGGACTGCTTGAAGTGCTTGCCGAACTCGGCGCCCCGAAAGTCACGGTGCTCGACATCAAGCAGCCCGAAGGGCCGCACGACACCTATATCGAAACCAATCTTTCCGATCGCGCGGCCATTGATGCCACCGCTGCGAAGATCGAAGGCCCGGTCTTCGCGCTGTTCAACAACGCCGGGGTCGCCGACACCAGCCAGCGCGAGATCGTCATTGCGGTCAACATTCTCGCTCCCATCCACCTGACCGATGCCCTGCTGCCGAAGATCGAGAAGGGCGGGGCTGTCGTCACCACCGCATCGATCGCGGGCATGGCATGGCAGCAACGGGCCGCCGAACATCTCGAACTGTTGGCGATCGATGGCTGGGACGCCAAGGCAAAATGGTTCGATGGGCGCGATCTCGGCACCCAGACCTATGCCTTCTCCAAGGAGACCATGCAGGTCTGGACCATGCGCGAGGCCGCGCGGCTGCAAGCCTCTGGAATCCGTATCAACTCCGTCTGCCCCTCGCCGATCGACACGCCGCTAGTTAAGGACTTCTTCGAGACGATGGGCGATGACGCGATGAACTTCTCCATCGATGCCGCCGGACGCATGGTCACCGGACGCGAGGTTGCTCAGCTACTTGCCTATCTCGGCAGCGAGGCGGCGACTTTCGTCAGCGGCCAGAACATCGATATCGACAACGGTATGGTCGCGTCGCTCAAGACGGGAATGGCCTCGTTCAACAAGGCCTGACGGGAGAGAGCCCAATGGAAAGCAAATCGCTCGACGGCCGCTCGGTCGTGGTCACCGGCGGCGGCACCGGGATCGGCGCGGCCTGCGCCGTGCTCGCGGCAGCTGAAGGCGCAAAAGTCACGATCTGTGGCCGCAGACGCGAGCCGCTTGAGAACACTGCTGCAAAGATCGGCGAAGGGGGCGGCGCGGTCCACATCTCCACCGGCGATGTCACCTCGGAAGACGATGTGGCGCGTATCATTGGTGAAGCTGTCGAATTCGGCGCCGGACTGCATGGTTTCGTCGCCAATGCCGGTGGCGGCGGCATGCTCGCACCCTGGCACCTGCAGGACACAGAGAATTTCATCCGTGTACTGCACCTCAACGTGCTTTCCACCATGTTGTGCGTAAAGCATTCCGTGAAGCACATGGCAGATGCGGGCGGCGGCTCGTTCGTCGGCATGTCCTCGATTGCCGGACACGTGACCCATCCGTTCTTCGGGGCCTATACGGTCGGCAAGGCCGGGCTTGAGGAAATGATGCGCAATGCCGCCGACGAATACGGGCAGGCGCAGGTGCGCTTCAACGCGATCCGGCCCGGCTTCACCGAGACCGAGATCATGGAAGCCATGCCGCGCGAAGGCCCGGTGGTGGCGAGCTATATCAGCCAGACGCCGATGCACGGCTTCGCGCAGCCCGAGGACATCGCGCATGCAGCGCGCTTTCTGTTGTCGGACGAATCGCGCTGGATCACCGGACAGATGATCTCGGTCGATGGCGGTAACTTCCTCCGGCGCGGGCCGGACTATTCCTCGTCGGTGACGAGGATGCACAAGCCGGAAGACATTCTGCCGGCAAAGGTGAGCTGATGTCGCGCCTGGCAGGCAAGGTCGCGGTCATTACCGGGGCGAGCACCGGCTGCGGCCCGGTCATGGCCAAGCTGTTCGTCGAGCAAGGCGCGAAAGTGCTGATGTCTGCCCGGCGCGTCGAACTGGTCGAGGAGGCTGCACGCGAGATTGGCCCGGATGCCATTGCCATGCGCTGCGACGTGACCAGCGAGGACGACATCAAGGCGATGGTCGCCCGCGCGACGGAGGAATTCGGCCAGATCGACATTCTGCTGAACAACGCCGCCGCGCCGGGCACCGACAAATGGGTCTGGGAACAGACACTGGAGAATTTCAACGCCACGCTCGCTATCGATTTGTCCGCTGCGATGCTGTGCAGCCGCGAGGTGCTCAATGCCTCGATGCTTGAGCGCAAGAGCGGCTCGATCGTCAATTTCTCCTCGACCGCCGGTTGGACCGGCATGCCTCGCAAGACCCATTACACTTCGGCGAAGGCGGCGCTGCGCGCGCTCACCAAGACCATCGCGCTGGAAGTCGGCCCACATGGCATCCGCTGCAATTGCCTCGTGCCCGGCTCGATCGAGACCGAGCTGTGGATCAATTACGGCAAGCGCATGGCGGGCGAGCAGGGCATCAGCTACGAGGAATGGCGTGAAAAAGCGCTCAAGAACGTGCCGCTCCGCACCATCTCGCAGCCCATCGACGTTGCCAATCTCGCGCTGTTCCTCGCCAGCGACGAGAGCCGCACGATCACTGGGCAGTCGATCAATTGCGACG
>CAZRVW010000013.1:0-28758 GCA_964603645.1 uncultured Novosphingobium sp.
GGGTCGGGGAGTAGCGCAGCCTGGTAGCGCATCTGCTTTGGGAGCAGAGGGTCGCAGGTTCGAATCCTGTCTCCCCGACCAGTTTCGGCAAATCCCCCTTCGGGCCGTCATTAACCGGATTCGCTAAGGAAATCTGTTTCAATTTCGTTCTGGAACCGTTCATCGCCACTGTGCGTTAATTCGTCGCAGGGAGGAAAAGCAACGGAGCAAAGCCATGTCGTCCTACGTCACGCACAGTAGCAGGCCGCACGAATCGATCCTGCCACGCGCGCATACCGACGCGCACCACCGCATGCTCACCTATGGAAAGATTCTCCCGATGGAGGAGCCCGGCTGGTTCGAAAGGCTGTTCCTCGGCCGCCGCTGAGGCACCAGAATAGCAATTAGGCCATCAGCAACGCAAATCAGTAGTCGATCTGGGCCATGGGTACGGCGAGTCCCAGGTCGGTCGAGAGGTCATGCACAGGGCCAGACCTTTGCCCTGACCGATCGCACGATTCGCCCGCTCCGTCCTTCGACGCCGCGTCAGGACAAACCAGCCAGCTAGCCGAGATGCCATCGATTGGCCGAGCGCCAAAGCTTGCGCTAAAGGCCCCAGAAGCCGGCGCTGGGCAAACGAAGATCGGGAGATAGTCCTCGCGGCCCGCTGCACGCTCAGCCTCCTCGCGAATATCCTTCTGGACCCCGGAGAGGAGGAAGCGGCCGGTAATCAGCTTTCGCCACACCAGGTTGGACCATTCGTCCAGCATGGCCGAATCAGCCTCGATCTGGTGCCGCGCACACGCTTTCTCGAAAGCCTTTCGCCACTCGGGCTGCTTCCTCGGGTTCGCCGAGCCATTGCAGATCTCAACGATCACATCGGCCCACGCCTCGAACCAATCGCCCTTGGCGTCCGGCGCGGCTTCGACAGCGGATTTCGGCTTCGGTTCTGATTCCTCATCCGGTTCGAACCGGATGCGATCGACCGGCTGGCCGCCAAGAACCAGGCTTTTCATGGAAACATTCGGCTCGGACTTGGTGAGTTCGGCTCCGAGCGCGAAGCCGGGCGCAGGCAGTTTGTCGGGTGTTGCGGCGGGCTCTGGCTTTCCTTCATCACCGGCCTCATCTCCAGCCACATCGGCCACGGCGGGCGGGCGTTCATTGTTTTCGCAAGAATTCTCGATACGATGTTCAAGTTCGTCGATGAGCTTGTTGCGGGATTCAGACCAAAGCCTCCTCGCCGGGGTAACGATGCCGTTCGGCCCACTTTTGCACTCAAGCTCGATTTCCACCCGTTGCGCAAACCGGTCCAGCTCGGAATCGAGAAATTCGATAAAGCCGACGACACTTTCCCTGGCACTCTGGATCAGGTCCGGCGCCCAGGGGCGCGGGCCGAACTCATCGAGGATCTCGTCGATGAGGCCCACGGCGGCTCGAACCAGGGTCTCGATGCCGTCTCGCACGATGGTCCCGTTTCTCAGCCCGCCTTTCGCAATGTGAGCAGGGACAAGGAGGTCGAGATTTTCGGAAGCGCCCTTGCGTGCGGTCTCGATCTTGCCGGAGATACGATCGAGGAGACGCGGGCGATCATTCGGGACGCCAGAAAGCGCGAATATCTCAACCGCCACCGGTTCATCGCTTTCGGGTGTCCGGTGCTCGGCAATTTTCGTTACGAGGGCCATGTTCAACCAATGCCTGCCTGGTTAAGCGGAAAGCCATCAGGTGACGGGTTTCAGGTTAAACTGGGTGAAACAGCAAGGGTAAACGCGCCCTTCAGCATGACCCGTGGAGCGGCCCTGAGGACGGCCCGATTGGGTGCAGGCCTGAGGGCCAGCCTTCAGGCAGGCTTGTAGTACCAGATCTTGACCGATGCCGGATCGACCGAATCGCTCGATCCATATTCGCCCGACTGGGTGCGCTGCATGATCTCCGCCATGACCGAAGACGGATCCTCGACGTCGAGATCGAACACTGAAATCTGTGCACCGGGAGGCGCGGCGGGAGAGGACTCCAGTGCAATCAGACGCCGCCCGTTGAGCACGCCGGTCGTCTTGCAGACGTCGGGCAAGTGAACCGTGTCATACCACTCGGCATACTCCGCCTCGCGGCCCGGCTTGGGACTGCTTGCCACTACAAGTACAAAATCCGCCATGGGTCCTCCCTCTGTTGGACGACGTTCCGCTAAAGCGTCTCGATGATCGCGGAGAAGTCACGGCCACCGTTGCCGGCCTCGGCAAAGGCATCGTAAATCTCGCGCGCGCGCTTGCCCATCGCCGGATCGACGCCCGCTTCATCGGCTGCCGACAGCGCGAGCGTGAGATCCTTGAGCATCAGCGCGGTGGCAAATCCGCCTTCATAATTGTTGTCCGCCGGACTTTGCGGGCCGACGCCGGGGACCGGGCAGTAGCTCGTCATCGACCAGTTCTGACCCGACGACTCCGAGCTGATATCGTAGAAGGTCTTCGGATCGAGCCCGAGCTTCTGCGCCATCGTGAAAGCCTCGCACGTGCCGATCATGTGGATTGCCAGGAGCATGTTGTTGCACAGTTTTGCCGCCTGCCCGGAACCGCTTGCTCCGGCATGGATCACTGTCTTGCCCATCGCCGCAAGAATCGGTTCGGCGCGCGCGAAAGCTTCATCCGAACTGCCGACCATGAAGGTCAGGGTACCCGCCGAGGCCGCCGCGATCCCGCCGGACACCGGCGCATCGACCATCGCGTATCCGGCCTTATCCGCCGCTTGGCTAACCTTGCGCGCGGTCGCGACATCGATGGTCGAGCAATCGAGCAACAGCACGCCCGCCGGAGCATTGCCAAACACGTCCTTGGTGTAGACCTCATCGACGATTGCACCATTGGGCAACATCGAGACTACCGCCTCGGCGTCCGCAACCGCTTCTGCGACTGTCGAAACGGCGTCACAACCGCTCTGCGCCGCCTTCGCAAGCGCATCCGAAGACAGGTCGAACGCACGCACGGCGTGCCCGGCCTTGACCAGATTGGCGGCCATTCCGCCGCCCATGTTGCCGAGCCCGATAAAGGCGATCTTCATGTTAGGAATCCTTGTCCCGTTCAGTCGCGCAGCAGGTCGCGGCCGATGATCATCTGCATGATCTGGTTGGTGCCCTCAAGGATGCGGTGCACGCGCAGGTCACGCCAGAACCGCTCGATGGGGTAATCCATCAGGTAGCCATAGCCGCCATGCAGCTGCAGCGCGCGATCGGCGACTTCGGACCCCATTTCGGTCGCGAGGCGCTTGGCCATGGCGGCGAAGCGGGTCTTGTCCGGCGCTTCGGCGGTCACCTTGGCAGCGGCGAGATAGAGCAGCGCACGCGCCGCCTCCAGTTCGGTCGCCATGTCGGCCAGCATGAACTGGGTGTTCTGGAAATCGGCAATCGCCTTGCCGAATTGCCTGCGCTCCTTGGTATAGGCAATCGCCTCGTCGAGGCAGCGCTGCGCCCCGCCCAGTGAGCACGCGCCGATATTGAGCCGTCCACCGTCGAGCCCGGCCATGGCGATGGAGAACCCCTGCCCTTCTTCGCCAACGAGGTTCGCTGCCGGCACCCGCACATCGTCGAGGATCAGCTGGGCGGTCGGCTGCGAATGCCAGCCAAGCTTCCTTTCCTGCGCTCCGAAAGAGACTCCCGGCATGTCCTTCTCGATGACCACACAGGAAATGCCCTTCGGCCCGTCCTCACCCGTGCGCACCATGGTGACGTAAATGTCGTTCTCACCCGCCCCCGAAATGAACTGCTTGGTGCCGCTCACCACATAGTCGTCGCCATCGCGCCGCGCCGTCGTCTTGAGCGCCGCCGCGTCCGAGCCCGATCCCGGCTCGGTGAGGCAGTAGCTGGCGATCCGATCCATGGTCACCAGCGAGGGCAGATAGGCGTCCTTGACCGCCTGCGAGCCGAACCAGTCGATCATCCAGCTCGCCATGTTGTGGATCGAAACGAAGGCGCTGGTCGAGGCACAGCCATAGGACATGGCTTCCATGATCAGCGCAGCTTCGAGCCGCCCGAGGCCAATTCCGCCGCTTTCCTCCGCAACGTAGATCGCTCCAAAGCCGAGCTCGGCGGCCTGGGTAAACACGTCGCGCGGGAATGTGTAATCCTCGTCCCATTGCGCGGCAAAGGGCGTGATCGCATCGGCGGTGAAGCGCTGCGCCATCTCCTGAATGGCGCGCTGCTCCTCGGTCAGATCGAACTGCTGGGTCATTCCTTGCCTCTAGACGATGTGTTGACGCGGGCAAATCCCTGATCAACAACAACGCCAGTGCCGCGCTGACCTGCTCAGCAGCCGGATTCGGAACGGGAGGAATGAGGATGGCAGCGAAAGGCGTGGATCGAGATTATATCCGCAGGGCGATCGATGCGGCGGACCTAAACGCGGTCCGCATGGCGCTCTATCAGAACACCGGCGATCCGGCTTTGGCCGAACTGCCCCTCGCCCCAAAAATGACCGACGAGCAACGCGAATCGCTGAAAGAGCAAGCGGTCGACTGGCTCGAAGCGAATGCCGGACCCGGACGGCTGCCCGAACCCGACGACGCCGAACTTCGGCGATTGCTGGAAATGGCGACCGGCGAGGAGCTGGGCGACCTCGAATTCGAGGCGAGGCGCGAGCAGGCCGCCTTCAAGGACTATCCATTCATGGTGCAATGGGACGGCGAAAGGCCGGACATCCCGGCAGACTTCAACGTCATCATCGTCGGCAGCGGCTTTTCCGGCGTGGTCATGGCCGTTCAGTGCCAGTTGCTCGGCATTCCCTACACCGTCATCGAGAAGGGCGACGAGCCGGGCGGCACATGGAACATCAACCGCTATCCCGATATTCGCGTCGATACGATCTCGCTGACTTACGAGCTGAGTTTCGAGAAGGACTGGCGCTGGGACCAGTACTTCGGGCGCGGCGAGGAAGTGCGCGCCTATATCAACCACGTCTCGCGCAAATTCGGCGTCTTTGCCAACACCCGCTTCAATCATGCGCTGGCCAAGGCGACGTTCGACGAGGCCAGGTCAAAATGGCTGCTCGATGTCGACACGCCCAACGGCTCCGAGCGAATGGAAGCCAGCGTGCTCATCACCGCAATGGGGCTGTTCGCCAATACCAAGGTGGTCGATTTCAAAGGACGGGATGACTTCGAAGGAGAAATCATCCACCCTGCCCGCTGGCCCGCCGACCTCTCGCTTAAAGACAAGCGCGTCGCCGTGATCGGCAACGGCTCGACCGGAATCCAGATGGTTGGAGCCATCGCCGAGCAAGCCGCTCACACCAGCGTGTTCCAGCGCACCCCGCAATGGATTTCGCCCCGCGACAAATATGGCCAGCCGATGGAGACGGAAGTTCACTGGCTGATGGACAATTTTCCCGGCTTCTGGAACTGGGCGCGTTACATGGCGGGCGCGCCGCTGTTCGACACCCATGCACTGGTCTGCAACGATCCCGAGTGGCAGGCCAAGGGCGGCAAGGTCAATCAGTTCAGCGATGCCATGCGCGGCGAACTGGCCGCCTATATCGAGCGCGAAACGGGGGGCGACCGCTCAATCATCGACCGGGTGTTGCCGGACTATGCCCCGATGTCGCGCCGCCCGGTTGTCGACAACGGCTGGTATCGCGCCCTCACGCGCGAGGATTGCGACCTGGTCACCGATCCCATCGAGCGATTCTCTGCCAATGGCATCGTCACGGCAGACGGCACGGAACACCCTCTCGACGTAATTGTCACCGCGACCGGGTTCGAGGTGGTGAAGTACCTGTGGCCCGCCCAGTTCTTCGGCAGGAGTGGTGTTGAAGTGCACGACTTCTGGAAATCCGGCGACGGCCCGCGCGCCTATATCGGCGCTATGGTCCCGGATTTTCCGAACATGTTCATGCTCTACGGCCCCAACTCGCAGCCGGTTTCCAGCGGACCGGCGCAATCGACATGGTTCACCATCTGGTCGGCCTTCATCGGCCGTTGCCTGATGAAGATGCTACGCGAACAGGCCTCGACAATAGAGGTAACGCGCGAAGCCTATGACAGCTACAACAAGGCGCTCGATGTCGAGGCGCAGAATCTCGTCATGTTGACCAAGGAGGGCGGCGTCGAGAAGAACTACTACGTCGATAACGAACACGGGCGGGTTCAGGTGAACGCACCGTGGTATGGCCCGGTGTTCCAGAAGATGTTTGCCGATCCCGACTGGGATGCGCTGGAACTGCGAAAGGAATCCACACCAGTGAGTTAGATCGTGCTGCCGCCGTCGACGGTATAGACTCCGCCGGTCTGGAAGCTGGCCTCGTCGCTGAGCAGGTAGGCGGTGAAGGCGGCGACTTCCGAAGGGTCGGCGGCCCGCCCGATCGGCTGACCGGCAAAGGCACCTTCGGGAACATCCGTCCGGTTCATGGCCGGAGCCAGCATCGGCGTATCGACCGCGCCGGGGCACACCACGTTGACACGGATGCCGAGCGGCCCGTTCTCGCGTGCGGCAGTGCCGGAAAGGCCGATCAGCGCGCGCTTGGAACTGCCGTAGGCAGCGCTCAGCGGCTGCGATCGCAAACCGCCCACCGATGCGACATTGACCACCGCACCGCCCTTGCCCTGAGCCTGCATTTGCCTGAGCGCCGCGCGCAGGGCCATGAAGGCGCCGCGAATGTTCACGGCGTGGACCCGGTCGAACTCCTCGACCGGCAATTCGACGATCGGCAGCCTCGTGCCGATGATCCCGGCATTGTTGACGAACAGGTTGAGCTCGCCAAACCGCGCTACCGCCTCGGCAACCATACGGTCGCAGTCTTCCTCCTTCGATACGTCCGCAACGATGGGCACTACCTCGCCCGACATTGCTGCGCAGGCCTGTTCCAGCTCATTCGCCAGCACGTCGACTGCCGCCACCTTGCAGCCTTCCTCGGCCAATCTGCGGCAAGTCGCTTCGCCCATGCCGCGCGCTGCCCCAGTCACCAGCGCCACGCGCCCCTGCAATCCCGCATATGCCATATCGACTCCCTTCAAATCTTGCGCCGTATATTGATATCCGGCAGGCAAGCCGTTGACTACCGTCGCGAGCAGTTATATAGTGTTTACTACTTATAGAGCTCACCGGGGATTCGGCATCGAGCATCGCGGCAAGTCGGGAGACCAAACATGCGGTTCGGCATCACCTACAATCTCGAATACGTGCCCGAGGTCCACAAGACCGAAAAGCGCTACATGGACCTCATCCTCGAACAGACCATGCTGCTCGACAGGCTGGGATACGACGCCGCCTGGTATTCCGAACACCACACCGGGCGCTATTCGTTCGGTAATCCCGCGGTCATGGCGGCAGCCGCGGCGGTGAAGACCGAGAACATCAAGATCGGCACCGGCGTTTCGTTGCTGCCGCTGCACAATCCGGTCCTCCTCGCCGAGGAATTCGCGCTTGTCGACGTGCTCTCGAATGGCCGGCTCGAATATGGAATCGGGCGCGGTTATATCCCTCATGAATACGGCTGGCTCGAAGTTCCCATGGCCGAGAGCCACTCGCGCTATCACGAGATCATGGATTTCCTCGAGCAGGTCTGGACTGCCGAGGGCAAGACAGATTTCAACGGCAAGCACTTCCAGATCAACGATTACCAGTGCTTTCCCAAGCCGATCCAGAAGCCAATTCCCGCGATCTATGCATCGGCAGGAGGCTCGATGGAGAGCTTCGTATGGGCGGGCGAGAAGGGCTATCACCTCGGCACCGCGCTGTTCCTGCCGGACATCAGTGTGCTGGAAACCGGCATTCCCGCCTATGAAGAAGCGCTGGCAAAGAACGGGCATGACCGCTCGCAAGTCGAAGTGATGGCCATCACCCAGATGTTCTGTCACCGCGATCACGAAAGGGCGCTGGCCGAAGGGCGCATCTACGCCAACAACTACTACCGACATTTTGCTGTGCTGAGCGGCGCGACCGAGAAGAACCCGATCTACCCCTATTACAGCACGGTCGATGCGCTCGACCTCAACGCAAATGGCCAACTTCTTCTGGGCAGTCCGGAAGCCCTGATCGAGCGGATATCGCAGTATCAGGAAGATTACGGGCTGGACTACATGATGATGGAAATCGCCCAGGGTGGGGCCGAGCATGAAGTGATCTGCGAGGCGCTGGAGACCTTCGCCGCCGAGGTTATGCCCCACTTCCGCAAAGCCGAGGCGCCCCGCGAGAAAATGACCGCATGAGCGCCGCAAACAAGGTAGCGCTGGTTACCGGCGGCGGTCAGGGGCTTGGCCGGGGCATTGCTATCGCCCTGAGCGAGGCGGGTTTTCGCGTCGCCATTCTTGGGCGCACGCTCTCCAAGCTGGAGGCGACCGCCGAGCTTTGCCCGGGCGAATGTCTGTCCGTCGCCTGCGATCTCATCGATCCCGATCAGGTGCGCGATGCCTTCGCAAAGGTCGACGCCGCTTTCGGCAGGCTCGACGTGCTGGTCAACAACGCCGCCAGCTATGCCGCTTTCGAGCTGCCCGAGGCGAGCGACGAACAGATCGTCGATGTCGTAACACAAAGCCTGATCGCGCCGATCTTCTGCTCGCGCGAGGCAGTCAAGGCGATGCGCAAGGCAGGCGGCGGCGACATCGTCAACATTTCGACCCAGTCGGTGCTCACCCCGCAGCCGTTGATGATCGTCTATTCGGCGGCCAAGGGCGGGCTCGATGTCTTCTCGCAAGGGCTGCGCAACGAGTTCAAGACCGAGAATATCCGCGTACTCACCGTACAGATTGGCGTTGTCGCCAATTCGACGCTCGACACAGCCGACCCCGAAGGCGCGGCCAAATACGCGGAGAAGCTGGAGCGGGCAGGCCTTTCCAAGGCCTTCGTTTTCCCCGGCTCGACCCCGGCGGACATTGCCTCATCGATTGTCCATGCCGTGACGGCGCCACGCAATACGGTGATCGAGCAGATCGTCATGCGCGGCTTCGAAGGCCCCGATGCCAGCTGACGCTTGACACGACACGCGCGCAGTGGCGGGTAGCCGCGTATGCGTGAAGAATACGATTTCATTGTGGTTGGCGCGGGCAGCGCCGGGTGTGTTGTCGCCGAGCGGCTGTCAGCGAACCCTGCCGTGAGCGTGCTCCTCATCGAGGCCGGGCCGCTGGGCAAGGGCCTGATCGTCGACATGCCGCGCGGCGTCGGCGCAATCAACAATGCGGGCAGCAAGTTCAACTGGTCCTATCCCGATGTCCGCGCTGGCGGAAACGGACCCGCCGAACGCTGGTTCAAAGGCAAGGGGCTCGGTGGGTCGAGCCTCGTCAACGGCATGGTCTACATGCGCGGCGTGCCGCAGGACTATAATGCCTGGGAACAGGCCGGCTGCACCGGGTGGGGCTGGGACGAGGTCGGCGCGGCCTTCAAGGCGCTGGAGGATCACGAACTGGGCGAGGCCAAATGGCGCGGCACCGGCGGACCGCTGCGCGTGACTTGCCATCCCCGGCCCGAACCGCTTTACGAGGCGATCATCGAGGCCGCAGGCGAAATGGGCGTGGCGCACGTCGAGGACATCAACGATCCAGTCGCCGCTGCCGAGGGCTGCATCGGATACCAGACCGCGACGGTCAGCAAGGGCAAGCGCTTCAGCGCCGCGCGCGCCTTTATCGATCCGGCGAAGAGCCGCCCCAATCTCGACATCGCGGTCAAGACCACCGTCTTGCGCGTGCTCTTCGAAGGAACTCGCGCGGTGGGCGCGCGCCTGCGCGATGCTTCGGGCGAACGTGATGTGCGCGCCAGCCGCGAGATCGTGGTTTCTGCAGGGGCGATCGAGACTCCCAAACTGCTTCAGCTTTCGGGTATCGGCCCGGCCGAACTGCTCAACTCATTCAACATTCCGCTTGTGCGAGACGCGCCCGAAGTCGGGAAGAACCTGCGCGAACACCGGCATTTCGACCTGCAATTCCGCGTCACCGGCGGCAGCTACAACAAGCACCTGCAAGGATGGCGGCTGCCGCTTTCGGTGCTGAAATTTGTGTTCGGCGCGAAAGGCCCGATGACCCATGCCGTCCACGAAATTGGCGGCTTCGTGAAGACCGATCCTGCGCTTGACCGCGCCGACATGCAGTTCAACCTGATTTCGGTCTCGACCACGGCCTGGTCGGGTACCGGCGTGATGCGGCTGGAGAAAGAGCCGGGCGTGACCTTCCTTGGCTATTTCGCGCGGCCTGAAAGCCGGGGCGAGATCCGAATTCGCTCCACCAATCCCGACGACCCTCCCCAGATCGACGCGCGCCAGCTCTCCGCGCAAAAGGATCGCGACAGGGGCCTGGCTGCAGTCAAATGGATGCGCGGACTGGCGCGCCAGCCAGCGCTCAAAAACTGGATCGTAGAGGAAGTTTCCCCCGGTCCCTCGGTGAGCAGCGACGAGGACATTCTCTCGCAGGCAATGGCCATGGGCGGCCCGGCCTATCACATTTGCGGAACGGCGCGGATGGGCGCGGACGACGCTGCAGTGCTCGATCCGCGCCTGCGCGTGCGCGGCGTGGAAGGACTGCGGGTGGCCGACACCTCGATCATGCCGACGCTGGTTTCCGCCAATACCAACGGCCCGGCCATGATGATCGGACTGCGCGCCGCGCAATTCATCGAAGAGGATAACGGGGCCTGAAGCCTGCTCGCCTCAGCCGCTCAAGCCGAGGTGATGTCCGCCATCGGACAGGATCGACTCTCCGGTGATGTAGCGCGACCCCTCCAGGCACAGGAACACGACCGCATCGGCAACGTAGTCAGCCGTTCCTGCTTCCATGATCGGCCGCGAGGTTTTGGCGCTTTCGAGCAACGCCTCATAGCGCTCCGGAGAGAAATGCTCTGAAAGCCATGGCGTGTCCATGAAACCGGGACAGACGGCATTCACGCGGATTTCCGGCGCAAGCGCCCGCGCCAGCAGCTTGGTCATGGTCAGCAGCCCGCCCTTGGAGGCAGCATAGGCGACCGATGAGCCAATCCCCAGCACGCCCGCGCTCGAGGAAATGTTCACCACCGCGCCCCTTCCCTGCTCTTTCATCGCCGGAGCGCAGGCGCGGATCATCTGGTAGGGACCGACCAGATTGACAGCATAGACGTCGAGGAAATCCTGGGCATCGAGCGCATCGAGATCGTCATGCGCGGCAAAGCGCGTGGTCGCCGCGCAATTCACGAGGATATCGATCCGCCCGAACCTGTCGAGCGCGGCCTGCGCCGCCGCCTTGCAATCCTCGTCCTTGGAAACATCGGCCTGCACGGCAAGTGCTTCGACACCTTTGGCGCGGCACTCGGCCAGCACCTCATCAGCTCTGACGGTATCCTTGAGATCGACCACCACCACGTGGACGCCGCGTTCGGCAAGCTGGAGAGCCGTTGCAGCACCAAGGCCCGATGCGCCGCCGGTTATGACCGCGGCCTTGCCCGGATGATCGTCCAAGCTGCTCTCCTACATAGGCGGCGGGCCGGCGCGAAAGCACCGGCCCGCCTGCATCAGGCTGCGCGCTGCGCGTGAGCCTCGAACATGCGGGCGATGTCACCCGATGTTACAGGACGTGGCTCTTCGCCGGGCGCCAGCGGCGATGCGCCGCCGCTCGACTTGGTCGAGACATCCACACCCGCGGCTGCCGCCTTGGCGCGAAGCGCGCCGACGGTCAGCTCTTCCTTGGGAATCTTGCCGAACAGGTCGAACTTGAAATCGCGCAGGGCATTGCCGTGGGTGATCTTGTCGATCTGGCTCGGGGTCAGGTGCTTGATCGAATCCCACAGGAACTCGGGCGATTTCGGCCAGAGCGTATCCGAGTGCGGATAGTCGCACTCATAGGCAATGTTGTCCTCGCCAATCCACTCGATGTTGTGAAGGCCGAACTTGTCATCGATGAAACAGTTCAGGAAGTGCTGCTTGAACACCTCGCTTGGCTTCCTGTCGCCCATATACTGATTCGAATGAGTCCAGGCCTGATGCTGCTGGTGGGCAAAATCGGCCCGCTCCATGAAATAGGGCACCCAGCCGATTGAGCCTTCCGACAGGGCGATGCGCATGTCGGGATACTTGTGCAGCGCGGCGAGATTGAGCCAGTCCGACGCGCCAATCGCAATCGACATCGGCATCGTCGTGATCCATGCTTCGATCGGCGATCCCATAGAGGGATGCGGGGACGGATGGCCTGCGCCGATGTGCAGGCAGATCGTCGTGCCAACTTCGTTGACCGCCTTCCACAGCGGCTCCCAATGGTCCTCGTGGATAGACGGCAGACCGCGCGCACCGGGATTGTCGTTCATCGAAACAACGTTGCAGCCCTTGGAATCGAGGCGCTTGATCTCGGCTACGGTCGCATCCATGTCCCACAGCGGCAACAGACCTAGCGGAATGAAGCGCCCGGGGTTGCTGCCGCACCACTGGTCGATGTGCCAGTCGTTGTAGGCCTGCAGGTGCTGGAGCCCGTGGCCGCCCTGCCCCATGAAAAACACGCCGCCGTCGAGTCCCGGAAAGCTCGGGAAGTTGAGCGAGGAGGCGATGCCGTTGACGTCCATGTCCTTGACCCGCTCGTCGGCATCGTAGCATCCGGCGCGCAGCTGGTCGAAGGAGGTCGGCTCCATGCCGTATTCCTCGGGCGGGCGGCCGACGACGGCATTGAGGCCGACCGAGGGAATCTCGCGCCCCATGTACTCCCAGTAGTTCGTGCCGTTTTCCGAGGTGCGTAGTTTGGGCGCGGTCTCATATGCCTCGCCCGAAAGGTGGGCGTCGAAGACGTCGCCGGGCTCGGTGATGTGATCGTCAACGCTGACGAGCACCAGATCGTTCATATCCATTGTTTGTCTCTCTCTTGGTTATTCTGCTCGGAATTTGCTCAGTCGTAGGTCCCCATCGCCGCCTTGCCATAGGCCGGCTGGTATTCGCCGACCAGCCCGTTGATCGTACCATGCATGACGATCCCGCTCGCATCGTCGAGTACCCGGCGCGCCACAAGGAATTCACCGCCGACCCAGCCGTGCCTGATAAACTTGCCGAACCGCAGCCGGGTTCCCGGCGCGCCGGTGGCGGCAGGCATCATCTTGATCTTCTCGAACGATGCCTTGACGCCCTTGCCGGTCAGCGGACGGGCGGTCGACACTGCGGTCAGGATCATGCGCCCGACATCGTAGCACAAGAGCGGCCAGTAGAAAGCCGGGCGGCGATTGTATTTCGCCTCGAACCGGTCGAGGAAAGCCTGCCCCACTTCATTGCGCTCGTCGAACTGGTCAAGCCCGACCCACCCGGCC
This sequence comes from uncultured Novosphingobium sp., assembly GCA_964603645.1. Taxonomy (GTDB): domain Bacteria; phylum Pseudomonadota; class Alphaproteobacteria; order Sphingomonadales; family Sphingomonadaceae; genus Novosphingobium. The sequence continues at coordinate 13,196 of CAZRVW010000013.1, forward strand.
AGATGATCGCGCCACGGCTGCGAATTGGCGGCGAACTCGAAGGCGGTGCAGGTGTAACGGCGGGGGCTCCAGCCGATCTCGTCGAGCGCCGCGTTGATGTTCTGGACGCCGATACCGAAGCCGAACAGCATGATCCCGTCAGGCTTATTGGCGTGAAGCAGACGCATTTCGTCGAGCTTCGTCGCCGGAACCTGTGGCACCACCACTTCGCCGGTGATCTCGATGCCGAGCTTGGCGCAAGCTTCGCGTGCGGACCGCAGGTACTGCTCGCCGATCATCGAATCTTCGTAAGCGATGCCGATCGTCCGGCAGCCGTCGTAATAGGCAACGTGCGAGATGATGATCGGCTCTTCTTCCATCGATCCGGCGGGCAGCCCGAAGACATATTCGCCCAGCATTGATTCGGTGCCGCACACGGTGAGGATCGGAACCTCGCCAAGATCGTTGACATATTCGCCGAGCGGCGCGCCGTTCTCCGAAATCCAGGGTCCGAACACGGCAACACAACCTGCTTCGACCAGCCGGTAATAGGCGTCGCGTACTGGCTTGAAAGCGCCGAGCGGCAGACCTTGCACCTGTTCGACGACATATTCGACGTCACGGTCAAGCTGGCCAGCCGCGCGCAATTCGTCCTCGGCCAAACGGAATGAGGCAAGCACGATGTCTTCGAGCATCGCATCGTCGCCGCTGCCTTCGATATAATCGATGAGCACGCCAACCTTAACCGGTTCGACCTGCTGGCTCATGGTATCTCTCCCGAATGCCTGACTGCTCGAAGCTTGGACGGGTCAGCGAAAAGGTCAAGTCGCGGGGGCGATGACGCAATGTGCGCGAGAGTGCTGGACATTGCTGTGCAACTTGGGCTCTCTCCCGCTAGCGAAGGGAGAAGAGCCATGGGCATCGCCGAAAACAAGCAGGTCGTCACGGCGTTTCTCGAACGCCTGCCAAAGGGCACGGCCGACTGGAGCCTTGTTGCCGACGAAGCGGAGTGGTGGATCCAGGGCGCGGGCAATGTCACCAAGGCCCAGATCCGACAGATTGCCGACGACATTGCCGCGATGACCAGCAGCGCCGAGATGTTCATCGATCATATCACCGCCGAAGACGACCGGGTCGCGGCCGAGTGCCACAGCAGGATCGCCATGACCGACGGGCGCGTGTTCGAGAACACCTATCACTTCCTGTTTCATCTGAAGGACGGGAAGATCGTCATGGCGCGCGAACATTTCGACACAGGTTACGCCCGCGATTTCTTTGGTGCCGAAGCACAGGATGCGTTGATCGGCGGCGACTAGGAACGAAGCGCCTCGCGTGCATAGGCGGTGTCGAAGTGCTCATGGACTTCGGCCACCAGACCGTCGCGAACGAAAAACAGGAAATGATAGGTGTTGTCATAGGGCCGTCCGTCATGCTGGCAGCCCTTGCCGTCACACTCGATGGCGACGCGATCCTCCTCGGCGGTGACATGACGGATCGTCATGTGGCTCGGCGCCTTGGTCTTGCCGACGCGCTCGACCAGCGCCTTGAACTCCGCAAGCGACAGGAAGCCGTGGCCCTGGATCCACCAGCGCGCGTCCGGCGCGACGAGATCGAAGCGCGGCCCCGTCTCCAGCGATTTGAGGAAGGCAAGCGCGACCCGCTTGTTGGCCTCTATGTCGCTCATGACCTTTCTCCCGGTTCCTCGAACGGAATGCCGTAAGCGTCGTAGTAAAAAGCAAATCGCTCGCGCACTTCCTCAACCGTAACTCCCAGATCGCGGATATCGTAGCGATGCGTCCCGAACGTGCCCTTGCGATTGGCGGCGATGTAGTCGGCCATCGTTTCGCGCGCTTCATCGGTGAAGTCGAGGCCATGTCGCTCGTAGATTCTCGCAACTTCGCCGAGCGGATCGCGCTCCAGATCGAGGTAAAGCACATCGGCGAAGCGGGCGTTGCGCGCCGGGTCTGCGCGCCAGTCCATCATTGCCCGGGTGCTGGCGACCGCGCCCTCGATCGAGCCAAGCACGAAGTCGCGACCGAATTCCTGGAACGCATTCCCGAACTGGCGGCGGTGGGCATAGAGCAGACCGACAATCGAGGCCATGCTCCTGACCGGGTCGCGATGGCACAGGATCATCCGGGCGTCAGGGTACTCGCCGAACAGATGCGGCAGCAGCGCCAAGTGTGACGGGTTCTTGAGCACCCATTGCCTGCGCTCCTGCCCGAACTGGAGCGACTGCAACACCTTGCGGTGGATTCGATAGCCCGCACCGGGATCGCCATGGCTGGCCATCCAGCGTCCGTACGACGGCACGTTCCAGAAGAACGGAAACGAGAATCCGGAGAAGGCATATTCGACGATCAACGTATCCTCGGCCACGCCTTCGCTGGTGTAATCGTGCTTCTCGCGCACGTCGTCTTCCTGCCAGCCTTCGAATGCCATGTAGTGCTCGCCCTGAGCGCGCTGCGGTGCATTGTCGGTGGCGGGATGATTCACAGGCGGCGACAGAGTCCAGATCTGCCAGTGGCGCGGCGACAGGTTTCCCGGACCGCTCGCCAGCAGCGACTGCAGGTAGGATGTGCCCGATCGGCCATGCCCAGCAATGAACAGCGGCGCGCCGATTAATTCTTTGGCGATTTCTGGATAGCGCACCCGGTCTGCGTAAAGGCGAAGGCGACCGACAAGCAGCTTGAGCACGTGGCTGTGTGCTCGCGCCACACCCTGCTCGGTCAGGTCCGCTTCGGCATTGAGCGCGGCGATAAAGGCCTCGAACCCGTCACGCCACTCGTCGTCGCCCCAGTCGCTCGATCCGGCAATTGTTTCCGCTTCGTTTAGCAGCGCTCCGAGGTCAAAATAGCGGGCAGCCAACGGAACCTCAGCCCTTGGGGTTGGCGAGTGCGCCCATTTTTGCCGCTGCCGCCTCACCGAACATGCTGCGCTGGAACAGGCTCTCGTCGAACGCGCCATCCTCGCGCTTTGCACCCATTACCTTTTCATAAGCGCGCTGTACCGAACCGCGCTCTGCGATAGCCCGGTGCCAGCGCTTCAGGTCGGGATAGTCGTCGAGCGAGTCGGCGAAACGGTCGTAGATGTTGACCCAGCCGTAACAGCCCATGTCGGCGATCGAATAGTCGCCCGCGACCCAGTCGCGGCCCTTCAGGTGCGTGTCGAGCACACCCCATTGCCGCTTCACTTCACCGATGTATCGGAGCTGGCCGTAGGACCGAGTGTCTTCGGGGGCGTAGCGGATGAAGTGGATCGCCTGACCGCTCAGCGGGCTTAGACCCGAGCTTTGCCAGAACAGCCATTGCATCGCCTGCGCCTTTTGGCGCGGGTCATGAGGCAGGAAGCGCCCGGTCTTTTCGGCAAGGTAGATCAGGATCGCGCCGGATTCGAACAGCGCCATTGGCGCGCCGCCATCGGTCGGCTCGTGATCGACGATGGCGGGCACTTTGCCATTGGGCGAAATGGCGCGGAATTCAGGCGCGTGCTGCGCGCCCTCACCCACCGCGACGTGATGCGCGGCCCAGTCCAGCCCGCATTCCTGAAGCATCACCGCCACCTTGAACACGGCGGGCGAGCCTTCGACATAAAGATCGATCATTTGCCTTGCTCCTAGTTGCCGACCGGGAACGTGATCGCCTTGATCTGGGTATATTCGTTGTAGCCGTGCTCGCCCCATTCGCGGCCCAGCCCAGAGCGCTTGTAACCGCCGAACGGCGTATCGGGGTGCAGTTTGCCGGACCCGCCGTTGATGGCGATCGAACCGGTGCGCACCTTCATCGCCATTTCCATCGCCCTGCCCGCATCGGCGGAGACAATCGAGCCGCCGAGGCCGAAATCGCTCTTGTTGGCGATCGCTACGGCTTCCTCGTCGCTGTCGAAGCCGATGATTGACATGATTGGGCCGAACACTTCGTTCTGTCCGAGGTAGCTGTCGTTGGATACGCCATCGAACACCGTCGGCTCGAAGTAGAAGCCGCCTGACAGGCGTTCGTCCAGCCCTTCCGGCCGTTTGCCGCCCGCGACCAGTGTCGCGCCCTCGGCCTGGGCGCGCTCGACGAAACTCTCGACCCGCTCGACCGCGACATTGCGGATCAGTGGCCCGGTAACGGTGCCTTCCGCGAAAGGATCGCCGACCTTCCAGTGTTTCAGCGCTTCACCCAGCGCGGCGACCAGATCGGCCCGGATCGCATTATCGACGAGGATGCGCGTGGTGCAGGCGCAGCCCTGCCCGGCCTGCGCGAAGTTCGAGAACAGCACACCGGGCAACGCGCTGGCGATATCCGCATCGCGCCGCAGGATCAGTGCCGACTTGCCGCCGAGTTCCAGATGACACTTGGTGATGTGCGGCGCGGCCTGCGCCATGATCATGCCGCCGACCTTGTCCGAACCGGTGAACGAGATCATTTCGACGCGAGGGTCGGAGCATAGCGCTTCGCCGACATCGGCCCCGCCCGTCACCATGTTCACCGTGCCCGGCGGCAGATCGAGTTCGGCCACCATGTCCATCAACAGAAGCGTTTGCAGCGGTGTGTAGGGCGCAGGCTTTATGACCACGGAGTTGCCCGCCGCGAGCGCGGGGCCGAGCTTCATCAGGCCGAGCAGGAAACCGGCGTTGTAGGGCGTGATCGCGACGACGAGGCCGATAGGATCGCGCGTCGTGATCGCGCCGCCCAGCTTGATCGTACCATCGTGCCATGGCGTCGAGACCAGCGGCAGCGTGTGGACCGGATCGGCCGCGGCAAGGTCAGCAAATTTCTCCAGCTGATCGGTGCCGAGCTGGAGCTGGCCTTCGCCCTCCATGCGGGTGTAGCCCATCTCGAGCATCATCAGCCGGACGATCTCGTCCTTGCGGGCAAGCACCATGTCGAGCAACTGGCGCATCCTGGCGGACCGGACATGGCGATCCTCGTTCGCCCAAACGCCCGCCTCGAAGCTGGCATGCGCAGCATCGAGCGCCTTGCGTGCATCGTCGGTCGAGCCGACCGGAGCGCTGCCGATTGCACTGCCGTCTATGGGAGTAATCGCTTGCTCGGTGCCCTGCGCCGCTCGTACGAATGCGCCGTCAATGAACAGCGAATCGTATTCGGTCTTCAGCGAAGTCGTGACGGCATCCATCTTCCAAGGTCCTCTTCTCAGGCCGGTTCCGCGCGAGATTGCCAGTTCCTAACCGGATGACAAGTCCCGGCATGGACAGAAGCGCCGGAACGCTCGATATCCTGGCCCTCAAAACCGATGGAGAGGACAAACTGCCCATGCACACCATGATCGACCTGACCGGACGGGTGGCCGTCATCACCGGAGGCGGCACGGGAATTGGCGCGGCCACCGCGAGGCTCTGCGCCCTTCACGGAGCCGATGTTGTGGTTGCCGGGCGGCGGCCCGAGCCTTTGCAGGAAACCGCTGGCAACATCGAGGCCGAAACCGGCCGCAGGTGCCTGCCTATGCCAACCGATGTGCGCGATGAAGATCAGGTCCAAAGGCTGATCGATTCAGCTGTGTCCGAACTCGGACGCATCGACATTCTCGTCAACAACGCCGGCGGATCGAGCCTAGCCCGGCTCGCCGAACTGACGACCAAGATGTGGGATCGCAGCTTCGCCCTCAATGTCGATGCGATCTACTACGCCACGCGCGAGGCGGGACGCTACTTCCTCGAACAGGGTTCGGGCGCCATCATCAACATTTCCTCACTGGCGGGAATCAGCGGCGTCATGAGCGGCGCGCATTACTCCGCGGCCAAGGCCGCACTCCAGATGTTCACCAGGGTGTCGGCCGCCGAATGGGGACCAAAGGGGGTGCGCGTCAATTGCATCGCGCCCGGCCTGATCGCGTCCGAATTGGCGCTTGAAGGCTGGAAAAAGAACAACGTCGACGTCGCTGCGATCACTGCCGGTGTGCCGCTTCGTCGACCGGGTACGCCCGAGGAAGTCGCAAATGCAATTGTGTTCCTAGCCAGCGACGCGGCCTCCTACATCTCGGGCGAGGTGCTGGCCGTGGGCGGCGGCCCGCAAATGGGCGGCAACGGTTGATCAGGCCCTGACCAGCGCTTCGCTCCCTTGCGAATTGCGCAGCCGCGTCAGTTCGACCGACAAGTTGGAAGCCGCAGCCATGCCGGTGATCGGATCGAGCTGATTCAGGCTGGTCAGGTTGTTGACGTTGTAATGCCCTTCCCAGCCGTGCGGCACGTTAACCACACCGCGCGACAGTGAGGGATCGATCTTGACCTGCCCGGTGATTTCGCCGTGCCGGCCGCGCAGGGTAGCGGTCTCACCCTCCTCCAGACCGCGCTCCTCGGCATCCTCGACCGAGACATAGATCGCCGGGATCTCCTTCTTGTCCGGCACCTTGCGGCTGTTGTGCTGCTTGAGCAGACGACGCGAAATCAGCATCAGGTCGCTCGGCGGTTCGAGGTCTGCAAGCTGGTCGATCAGTGGCTGCGGTGCGAGCCGGAAGCCGCCCATCTTGTCGGCATGATCGAGCACCCAGCCGAACATGCGCTCCTGCGCCAGCGTATAATTCGCCTCGCCGCTGGTATCGATCGGCGCACGCCCGCCCTGCGCCACGCGCGTCACCACATCGGCATCGCTCATCGTGTCGGGATCGACGCCGGGGTTGAAGTCCAGCCCCATGCGCTTGCCCAGTTCAGTGAGGATCCACCAGTAGGATCGCGCTTCGCCGCGAGCCGGAACAACGGCTGGCGTAAATTGTGCGCCAATTTCCGAGAACGAAGGATCGACCGCAAGCGACACGTCGATGCGTTCGAGCTGGTCCTTGGCCGGCAGGGCATGGGTCGAGAAATTGGCGACGGTGTTGTCCAGAATCTCGACCGTCATCAGCACGTCGAGCTTCGAGAGCGCCGACTTGAACCGCTGGGCATCGGGCATGCAGGTGAGCACGTGGCCCGACAGGTTGATGAGCGCACGCACATTGCCGCTTTCGATCTCGTCGGGCAGCGCGGCGCAGACATATTCGCCCGCGACGGTGCGCAGGTCCGGGCGGCTCGGCGGACCGGGCGAGCGCCAGCCTTCCTCGGGCGCAGGCGGCAGACCCATCTGTTCGAGCTTGAGGAAGAAGCCGGGGTTGACCCACGAGCCGCCTTCCTTGTCGAGCGAGCCGGTCACCGCCATCAGCGCCAGGCTCATCCAATGGGTGAGATTGGCGGCAGGTGAGAGCGATATCCCGGTGCCCGATTCGATGCTGAGCCGGCCGTTGCGCCTGACCGCGGCAAGAAACTCGTCGAGCGTCTCGGGCGACAGGCCGCTAATCTCGCTCGCCTTCTCGCGTGTATAGGGCGCGACGACTTCGCGCAGCCGGTCGACATCCTGCGCGTGTGCGTCGAGGTAGTCCCAGTCGGCACCCTCCTCCAGCACCCCGCGCACCAGAAATGCGAGCACTGGATAGTCGGTCCCGGCGCGGGGCGTCAGATGACGGGTGGCCTTCATCGCGGTCTCGGTGCGACGCGGATCGAGCACCCATACCTCGCCCTCCTCCATGAATTCGCGGATGCGCTGCGCCGGGTTGTTGAGCATCGACGTGTGCCCGCCCGAAATCATCGGATTGGTGCCGACGTAAATTACCATCTTGCAGCGGCCAATGTCGGCGCGGGTCATGATACCGAGGCCAGCGACCATCTCGCCGACAACGCCCTTCGACATGACGTCGATCGACATGTCCGAATATTGCGACTTGGTACCGATCGCCGCACGCATCGAGGGAATCATCGCGTAGGCGGCGCTGTCGAGATACAGGCCGCCGCCCATGAACAGCGCGACCGAATCGGGGCCACTCTCTTCTATGATGCGCGAAAGTTTTGTGGCGAGATCGTCTAGCGCCTCGTCCCAACTGACCTCCTGCATGACGCCGTCCTTGCGCATCTTCGGGACCAGCAGACGGTCTTCGCGGTGGTGCAATTCGCCCGCGTAGCGGCCCTTGAAGCAGGAGAAGCCTTCGGAGAGCGGATTGTCGCGGTCGCCGTTGACCCTGACGACCTGTTCGCCGTCGAGTTCGACTTCCAGACCGCACATCATGGTGCAGATGCGGCAGAATGATTTGCGCTTCATCGTTCTCTCCCGTGCGCCCGCCGAGGGCATTATGCATCTTATCAGGTATACAATTGGGCTCAAGCGCAGGATGACGCGGCGGCTTGCGCGTGGCGGGGGCCGCCGTATAAATGTCTAACTAATAGAAATCCGGGAGACCTTCCATTACCACGACGGGACCGCTGGCGCGCATTCGCGTGATCGATCTCAGCGATGAGCGCGGCATAATGGCGGGCTATCTGCTGGCCCAGCTTGGCGCAGAAGTCATCCACGTCGAGCCGCCGGACGGTTCATCAGCACGGCGCATGCCTCCCTTCGACGAGCGCGCGGGCCACGAGGGTGAATCCCTTTTCTGGCAGGCCTTCGCCGCGGGAACGCAAAGCATCGCGGTGGCGATCGATACGCCAGAGGGCCGCGATCGCCTCAATGATTTGGCGGCTGAGGCCGATGTGCTGATCGAATCCGGCGCATCCGACATTGACCTTCAGGCTTTGCGCGCGGCCAATCCCCGCCTCGTCACTGTCAAAATTTCCGCCTTCGGACCGGATGGACCGAAAGCAGGCTATGCCGCCAGCGATATCACCGTGTGGGCCTCGGCAGGCCCCCTCGCGCTGACCCGCGATCCGGGCACCGGCCAACCGCTCGCCATGGGAATCCCGCAGGCCTTCCACCAGGCGGCAATGGACGGTGCCGTCGGAGCACTGATTGCGCTCACCGCACGTGGACCTGATGGCGCGGGCCAGCATGTCGAAGTCTCGGCACAACAAAGCAACCTGCTGTGCACACTGTTCGGCCACCTCGCCGCGCCGGTGAACCACGACAACTATGCCATGGCCAATGCCGGCATGAGCAAGAAGGACCTCGACCTCAGCGGATCGGGTTCGCGTACCAACAAGACCTTCTGGCAGGTCCGCGACGGCGTGGTCGAAATGCACATCGGCATCGGTACGGCGGCGGGGCGTTTTTCCAATGCGCTGTTCAAATGGCTTGGCAGCATCGGTGAATGCCCGGACCAATTCGCCGGATGGGACTGGGTAACCCTGCCTGACCGTATCCGCGCCGACGAGTTGTCGATGGACGACGTCGAGCGCGCCCGTGCCCATGTCGAACCGATCCTCGCGCGCTATACCAAGAACGAAATGGTCGAGATCGCCGAGAAGAACGGGCTGATGATGGCCCCGATCCTGACCACCGCAGACCTGCTGGAGAGCCCACAGCTGGTTCAGCGCGCGTTTTTCGCACGGGTTGCCGAAAGCGGACTGCAACTGCCCAAGCCGTTCGGCACAAGCGGCGCGCCACGCACTGAACTGGCCGCCGCGCCACGGCTCGACGAGCATGCAGAGACAGCACGCCCGGCTGCTTCAGCCGCTCAGCCGGTGACGGGCCGGCCACTCGAAGGCCTCAAGGTGCTCGATCTCGCCTGGGTCATCGCTGGGCCGCTCGTGGGCCGCACGCTCGCCGACTTTGGCGCGACCGTGATCCGCGTCGAAAGTTCCAAACGGGTCGATACCGCGCGGGTGCTCGGTCCCTTCCCCAATGGCGACTATAACCCGCAAGCTTCGGCCAGCTACGACAGCTGCAATCTCGGCAAGCTTGGCCTGTCGCTGGATCTCAGCCGCGAGGACGCGCGCGAGATCGTTCGCGATCTGGCGAAATGGGCAGATGTCGTGGTCGAATCGTTCCTGCCCGGCCAGATGGAAAAATTTGGGCTCGACTATGCCAGCCTGAGCGCGATCAACCCCGGGCTCATCATGCTCTCCAGTTCGCTCACCGGCCAGACAGGGCCGACCGCGCGTCTGCCCGGATTCGGCAATATCGGCGCGGCACTGTCGGGCATGAAGCAAATGGTGGTCGCCGCCGACGGGACTCCGCTCGGCCCTTATGGTCCCTACACCGATTATATCGCGCCGCGCTTCGGGCTGCTCGCCCTGCTCACAGCGCTCGATGTGCGCAAACGAACCGGCGAAGGCTGCCACCTCGACCTGTCGCAAACCGAAACCGCGGTGACGCTGCTTGCCCCGCAATTGCTCGATTTCCAGGTCAATGGCCGCGTCGCGGTCGCCAATGGGAATCGCGACGGACGGTTCGCACCCAGCGGCGTCTTCCGCTCAGCCGGCGAGGACAAATGGGTGGCGATCACGGCACGCGACGACGACGAGTGGTCGCGTATGGCGGGCCTGATCGGCGGTCCCGCGCAGGACGACCGTTTCGCCGATCTCGCCGGACGCAAGGCGCATGAGGACGAACTGGAGAAGATCGTCGAAGGTTGGACCTCGGCCCAATCGCCTGCCGAAGCCGAAGCCGCGCTTCAGGCTTTGGGCGTTCCTGCCCATCGCGTGTCTGACACCTATGACATCGCCGAGGACCCGCAGCTTGCCCATCGCGGCAGTCTGCTGAAAGTGGAACAGCCGATTGCGGGCGAGACGGTGGTCGATGCCTCGCGCTTTTCGCTTTCGGAAACGCCGCCTCACTACGGCCGCCATGCTCCGCGCTACGGCGAGGACAACGAACAGGTGCTCGGAGAGATACTCGGCTATCCGCAAGAACGGATCGAGCAATTGCAGGAGGCCGGCGCGCTGGTCTGACAATCAGGGAGAGCAAGTAGAGTGGACGTCGTCCTTTCCGAAAACCAGTCGATCCTTCAGCAGGCGACCCGGCGCTTTGTCGAAGCAGAGCATCCTGTGCTCGCAACGCGCAAGCTGGCCGATGCGGGCGAGGCCATTGCAGCTTCGGCATGGCAGAGCTGCGCGGCGCAAGGCTGGATCGCCCTGTTCGTTCCCGGCGCGCATGGTGGCATGGCCGAAGAAGCCGAAGGCGTAATCGATGCCGCGATTATCGCTGAGGAATTGGGCAGGCAGGTCTTCGCTGGTCCCTTCGCCAGCAATGCGGTGGCTGCCTTTACGATCGCGCAGGCTGGAACGGATAAGCAGTGCGCGGCGCACCTGCCGGGGCTGGTGTCGGGCGAGACACAAGCAGCGTGGTGCTTTGCCGGGACCGGCGCACAGGGCGGACTTGAACCAGGCGAGCTGACCTTCTCCGGCAACCAAATCAACGGCGCGGCAGGCTTTGTCGAGAACGGCGCCAGCGCGGATCTGCTCCTCGTCAGCGCACGGGACGGACAGGGTCTTTCGCAATGCCTCGTCCCCACCGATCACCCCAGCGTGACCATCGAACCGCTGCGCTCGCTCGATCTCGGGCGCGGCTATGCCACGGTGCGGTTCGAAAATGTGGCTGTGGACGCCGGCGCCCAGCTCGGCGCAGCTGGCAATGCCGGCACCTTGTTCGAACGCCAGCTCCAGCTCGCGCTCGTCCTGCAATGCGCCGAAACGATCGGCCTCATCGACCGCGCCTTCGAGTTCACGCTCGAATGGGTGCGCGAGCGACACGCCTTCGGCCGGCCCATCGGCTCGTTTCAGGCCCTGAAGCACCGCCTCGCAGATCACACCGCCGAACTTGAAGCGGCAAAGGCGGCAGTCGCCTATGCTGCCAAGGCCGTGCAAAACCAGTCCAGCGACGCCGCCATCGCTGTGTCCATCGCCAAGAGCCAGTGCGGCAAGCAGGGCGTCGAGATCATTCGCGACTGCGTGCAGATGCACGGCGGCATCGGCCTCACCTGGGAGCACGATTTGCACTTTTACCTGCGCCGCGCAGTCGCCAACCAGTCGCTGCTCGGCACGCCCGCCATGCATCACGAGCGCATCGCGGTGCTGGCAGGCATTGAGGGAGAGACGGCATGAACCTGACCGTCTCCTCTACGGACAACCTCATCTCAACCGAGGACCGCGACACCGAAGACGAACGTGCATTCCGTCTCAAGGCGCGCGAATGGATGCATGGCAAGCTGCCGCCGCGCGTCGTCGGCCAGCCCTTCATGGACTGGGACGACAAGGACCTGATCGAGACCGATCGCAAGACCCAGCGCGTGCTGTGGGACGGCGGCCTTGCCGGGATTACCGTGCCGAAGGAATATGGCGGGCTCGGCCTGACGCGCCGCCACGAAACGATATTCGGCGAGGAAGCCATGCCCTATCGGCTCGCCTGGCACCTCGGCAACAATTACAATATCGTGATTCCGGTGTTCCTCGGTCATGCCAGCGAGGAGCAGAAGCAGCACTACATTCCCAAGATGCTCAATGGCGAGCACATCTGGGCGCAGATGACCTCGGAGCCATCGGGAGGCTCCGACCTGTTCGGCCTCATCACCCGCGCGGAAAAGCGTGGCGACAAGTGGTCCCTCAACGGCTCCAAGATCTGGACGACCGGCGGGGAGGATTCCGACATCGGCCTGTGCCTCGCGCGCACCGATCCCAGCCTGCCCAAGCACCAGGGCCTGACCATGTTCATCGTCGACATGCACCAGCCGGGCATGACCGTACGCCCGCTGACGCTGGTCAACGGCACCAGGGATTTCTGCCAGGAATTTCTCGACAATGTCGAAGTGCCGCTGGAAAACATCGTTGGCGAGGTCAACGGCGGCTGGGCGGTCGCCTCGACCCAGCTGGCGTCGGAACGCGCGGCAACCTCGCGCGGCTGGTTCATCGGCGCCGGTGCTTCCCTGCCGCGCGAGCAGATCGAGATCGCGAGCGAGCCAGTAAAGCTGGCACAGGAGCTCGGCCTTGCAGAAACACAACGCGCGAAGCAGATCGTCGGTGAGGTTATCGCGCTCCAGGCCTTGCGCGAACTGGTAGCCCAGCGCGCTGGCAAGGGGATCGACGCGGGAACTCTGCCGCCGACCACCGGCGGCGTCGCCAGCCTCGCCAACTCGACGCTCAACCAGCACGCTAGCGAACTGATGAGCGAACTGGCCGGCCCGTGCGGTGTCACCGGCCCTGCCAAGGGGGGCGAGCCTGACCCTGGCATCGACCGCATATGGCTGTTCCGCATCGGCGGCGGCACGGCGGAGATGCTGCGCAACACCATTTCGGAACGCCACCTTGGCCTCCCGCGCGAGCCGCTCCCGGGCAAGGATGTGCCATTCAACCAACTGAAAACTAACGCCGCGCCGACAGGCGCCTGATTTCACCGGAGGGAGAAATACTATGGCCGATTTCGATTGCCTCGAGACGCTCAAGGCCGATGGCTCACCCAACATTTCGACCGATGTGGTGAAGGAAGCCTACTACGAGCCCGAGTGGGTGAAGAAGGAATATGCCGCGCTGTGGCCGCGGACCTGGCAGGTCGCCTGCCGGGTCGAGGAACTCGAGCACGTGGGCAGCTATGTGGTTTACGATATCGGCGACGACTCGGTGATCGTCACGCGTTCCTCACCCGATCGCATACGCGCCTTCTACAACGTGTGCCAGCATCGCGGCCGGCGGCTGATCTACGGCAGCCTCAGCGGCACGACCCCCAACTTCTCCTGCAAGTTCCATGGCTGGCGCTGGAACCTCGACGGCGAGAACGAACATGTCACTCAGGTCGAGGACTGGCATGGCGCGCTCGACGATGACGACCTGTGCCTGAACGCTGTCCAGCTGGACAACTGGGGCGGCTGGGTCTTCGTCAACTTCGACCCCGAAGCACCGGCCCTGCGCGACTACCTCGGCGGCGTCTGCGACGCACTCGATCCGCTGAAGATGGACGAAATGCGCTACCAGTGGCGCAAGTGGCTTGTTGTCAACTGCAACTGGAAGGTGGCGCTCGAAGCCTTCAACGAAGGTTATCACGTCAACGTTACCCACCCCGGCGTGGTCAAATTCGGAGCGAGCCTGTTCGGCAGCCGCGAGGTCGGTATCCATTCGATGTTCGACACCCGCGCCTCGACGATGCGCGCCGAAGGCACAAGAGTGAAAGCAGCCGATGCGGGCGTAGACGTGCGTAAGATGGCTTCCGGCTTCTATGTCTATCAGCGCGACGAGCTTGGCTCGTTGATATCTGAAGCAATGGTTCCAGCGGCGCAGGCCATGCCTGCATTGCTGCCCGAGGGCGCAACGCCCGAGCAGGTGTTCGGCAAAATTGTCGAAGTGGCGGTGCAGATCGATGCGCAAAAGGGCATCGAATGGCCGCAACTCACGCCCGAGCAATATCAGCAGGTCGGAATCGACTGGCACATCTTCCCCAACACCGTGATCCTGCCGATGGCGTCAAACTGCCTCGTCTATCGCGCCCGCCCGCTCGGCAACGATCCCGACCGGTGCATCTTCGAAGTCTCGCATATCGAACGCGTCGCCAAGGAAGACATTCGCAAGGTTTCGCCCGAGCGTAACGACGACATCTACGACCGGGCGTTCTGGGGCGAGATCCTGTTGCAGGATTTCCAGCAGATGGAAGCGACGCACAAAGGCATCAAATCAAAGGGCTATAAGGGCCCGCGTCTCAATCCCGAACAGGAAAAGCCGGTGGCGAATTTCCACCGGGTCTATCACGAATACCTGTCGCAGGCCTGACAAGCTCCGACCGCGCGGCGCCTTGCAGTCAATCTGTAATGGCGTGACGAAAGCCGATTGGCGAAGCGCCGAGCTTCTGGCATCGGGGCCGCGCAAGAATCGTTTCTGATCCGGAGTATGGAAAAACCATGCGCAGTGCTGCCGTTCTTATCCTCGCCCCCTTCGCCCTCGCCGCTGCCTCGTGCGGTTCTGGCAGTGGTGCCGATGAAAGCGGCGAAACAAAGGCAACAGCAGAACCGGCGACCGAACCGACCGAAGCAAGCGCCGACCAGCCCAGCCGGCCTGCCACTTTCGCCCAGTGCATGTCCTGCCATCAGGTTGAACCGGGCAAGCACGGAGTCGGCCCGAGTCTAGCCGGGGTGTTCGGTGCCAAAGCCGGCCATGCCGAAGGCTACAACTATTCCAAAGCAATGAGGGATTCCGGCTTCACCTGGGACGAAGCCACGCTCGACACCTATCTGGCGGCGCCGATGCAGACGATTCCCGGCGCGAAAATGACCTATGCAGGGCTGAAGGACGAGAACCAGCGCAAGGAGATGATCGAGTACCTGAAGCAGCTGTGAAAGTGCGTAAAGGTCCCGGAATCAGGTAATCTCAACGGATTCTTTTCGACCCTGAAATAAACCGAACGGCAAATGCTGGTTTGACGAACGCGACTCAATGCAGCACAATTTGCGTTTCGCAATGAGCGACTGTGATGCCCCGCATTGATTTCTTGTCCTACACTGGTCAGGTCCTTGGCTGCATTGCCGGCGCGGTGCTGGTCGCGCTTGCCATCAACGGAATCAAGGCAACAGCGTCGATTTCAAACGCTCCGATAACTCCCGATTCTTCCGGTTCGGCCGATGCGGTTTATCCGGTTCGCGTTGGGCTCACGGCGCGCGGCCAGTCAGGTAGCGCCACCTATCCGCTTCGCGTTCCGCTCAGCGCAATTCAATCTCGCCCGGCCAAAAACGCACCATCGCACTCGAGCCTGATGCTCGTGGCAGCCTTGCGGCTGCCTGAAGGTGTTTTCGATCTCGCGGCAACTTATTCGGCAAGAGAGCTGGCAAGCATTGAAGACCAGCCGGATAGCGACGACGCAAAGGAACAGAGCCTCACTGTCTAGCCCCCTGAGGCTGGGCCAGTGATATTGGGTTTCTCTAATAGGGTT